>NZ_DAINNK010000131.1:0-8657 GCF_036735925.1 Povalibacter sp. | reverse complement strand
GGCGAGCGTCGAACCGATGGCGCATCCGCTCAAGGACCAGGTGCAACGCATGCGCGTCGACGAAGTCGTCGACAGCGACCGGCACGAGAAGTACCAGCGCAACGCCGCGAAGGTGGAGGCCGGGCTCTACCTCGTGCCCAAGGTCATCGAGTAGTCCTCCTCGTACTGTGGGGCCGGCTTCAGCCGGCCTTCTGAAGAAGTCAGGCTGAAGCCTGACCCACAGAAGAATGAGCAGAAATCGCCCGCCAACCGAACCGCTTCCTTAGACAATGACTGAACTACACCATCAGACGCTTGCTGAACTCGCCGCCGGCCTCAAGGCGCGCCGGTTTTCGAGCGTGGAGCTGACGCGGCACTTCCTGTCGCGCATCGAGCGCTTCAATCCCGAATTGAATGCCCTGGTCACGATCACGGGCGAGCAGGCCCTTGCGGCCGCGGCGAAAGCCGATCAGCAACTGGCCGCGGGCGCAGGCGGTCCGCTCACCGGACTGCCCATCGCCCACAAAGACATCTTCTGCACCGACGGCGTGCTCACGACCTGCGGCTCGAAGATGCTCTCGAACTTCGTCGCGCCCTACGACGCGACCATCGTCGAGAAACTGTCGCAGGCCGGCGTCATCTCGCTCGGCAAGGCGAACATGGACGAATTCGCCATGGGCTCCTCGAACGAGACGAGCTTCTTCGGACCGGTGAAGAATCCCTGGGATCTGAAGAAAGTCCCCGGCGGTTCGTCGGGCGGTTCGGCCGCCGTGGTCGCTGCGCGCATGGCGCCGGCCTCGACCGGCACCGACACCGGCGGCTCGATCCGCCAGCCCGCGGCGCTGACCTCGCTCACCGGCATCAAGCCGACCTACGGCCGGGTCTCGCGATACGGAATGATCGCGTTCGCATCGAGCCTCGATCAGGCCGGCACGCTGACGCAGTCGGCCGAAGACGCGGCGCTGCTGCTCGGCGCCATGGCGGGATTCGATCCGCGCGATTCCACCAGCGTCGATACGCCCGTGCCGGACTACACCGCGACGCTCGACCAGCCGCTGGCGGGTCTGAAGATCGGCCTGCTCAAGGAGTTCTTCGAGAAAGGACTCGATGAAGCCAACGGCAAGCTGGTGCGCGATGCGCTCAAGGTCTACGAGGCGATGGGCGCGAAGCTGGTGGAAGTCAGCCTGCCGAACCTGCCGCTGTCGGTGCCCACTTACTATGTGGTCGCGCCGGCGGAGTGTTCGTCGAACCTGTCGCGCTTCGACGGCGTGCGCTTCGGCTATCGCTGCGAGAAGCCGGTCGACCTGCTCGATCTCTACAAGCGCTCGCGCGGCGAAGGCTTCGGCGCCGAGGTCAAGCGCCGCATCATGACCGGCACCTACGTGCTGTCGGCCGGTTACTACGATGCGTACTACCTCAAGGCCCAGAAAATCCGCCGCCTGATCGCCAATGACTTCGAACGTGCCTTCGGCGAAGTCGACGTGCTGATCGGCCCGACCTCGCCGACGCCGGCCTTCGATATCGGCGCCAAGGTCGACGATCCGATCACGATGTATCTGAATGACATCTACACGATCGGCGCGAACCTCGCCGGCCTGCCGGCCATGTCGATTCCCTGCGGTTTCCTCGGCGGCCTGCCGGTCGGTCTGCAGATCATCGGCCCGCACTTCGGCGAGGCGAAGCTGCTGAACGTGGCGCATCGCTACCAGCGGGAGACGCAGTGGCATAGGGAGATTCCTCAAGCCTACAGGTAGGTTTGAGGAGGGTTGCTGGCTGCTGGCGACTGGCAACTGGCCAGAACCGGCAAACAGCGGCCTTGGTCATCAAGAGTGATTTTTTCCGGTGCTGGCCAGGAGCCAGTCGCCAGCAGCCAGCAGCCAGCAGCCAGGTCCAGACATGTCTTCTTTCGAAACCGTCATCGGCCTTGAAATCCACGCCCAGCTCGCGACGAAGACCAAGATCTTCTCGAGCGCTTCGACTGCCTTCGGCGCGGCGCCGAATTCGCAGGCGAACCTCGTCGACCTGGGCTATCCCGGCGTGCTGCCGGTGCTGAATCTCGAAGCAGTACGGATGGCGACGAAATTCGGTCTCGCCATCGGCGCGACTGTGTCGCAGCGTTCGGTGTTCGCGCGCAAGAACTACTTCTATCCCGACCTGCCGAAGGGCTACCAGATCAGCCAGTACGAGAAGCCCATCGTCGAGAAGGGGCGCATGGACATCCTGCTGGAAGACGGCAGCGTGAAGACGGTCGGCATCACGCGCGCGCATCTGGAAGAAGACGCGGGCAAGTCCTTGCACGAGGATTTCCAGGGTTTCAGCGGCATCGATCTGAACCGCGCCGGCACGCCGCTGCTGGAAATCGTCTCCGAGCCCGACATGCGGTCGGCGAAGGAGGCCATCGCCTATCTCAAGAAGATCCACACGCTGGTGCGGTATCTCGAAATCTGCGACGGCAACATGCAGGAAGGCTCGTTCCGTTGCGATGCCAACGTGTCGGTGCGGCCGGTCGGCCAGGAGAAGTTCGGCACGCGCTGCGAGATCAAGAACCTGAACTCCTTCCGGTTCATCGAAAAGGCGATCAACTACGAAGTCGCGCGCCAGATCGACATCATCGAAGGCGGCGGCACCATCCGCCAGGAAACGCGCCTGTACGATCCCGACAGGGGCGAGACGCGCGCGCTGCGTTCGAAGGAAGAGGCGAACGACTACCGCTACTTCCCCGATCCGGATCTGTTGCCCGTGGCGATCGACACGGCGTTCATCGATGCGGTGCGCCGCACGCTGCCCGAACTGCCGGATGAGAAAGCAGCTCGCTACATCGAGAAATTCAGTCTCTCCGCCTATGACGCCGGCGTGCTGACGGCGAGCCGCGAAATGGCCGACTACTACGAAGCGGTGCTGGCGGCGCTGGGCGCCGGACAGGAAAAACTCGCAGCCAACTGGGTGATGGGCGAACTGTCGGGCGCGCTCAACAAGGACGGCATCGAAGTCACCGCATCGCGCGTCGATGCCGGCCGCCTCGCCGGACTGTTGAAGCGCATCGTCGACGAAACCATCTCCGGCAAGATCGCGAAGGAAGTGTTCGAGTCGATGTGGGCCGAGGACAAGGACGCCGACGCCATCATCGAGTCGAAGGGCCTCAAGCAGATCACCGACACCGGCGCCATCGAGAAGGTGATCGACGAGATCATGGCTGCGAATCCGAAGCAGCTCGCCGACTATCGTTCGGGCAAGGACAAGCTGTTCGGCTTCTTCGTCGGCCAGGTGATGAAGGTGACCGGCGGCAAGGCGAACCCGGCGCAGGTCAACGACCTGCTGAAGCGCAAGCTGGCGGGCTGATCTCTTTAAAATCTGCCTGTGGGGCCGGCTGCAGCCGGCCTCCGACTGTAGGTCAGGCTTTAGCCTGACTCTGAAAAGGCCGGCTGAAGCCGGCCCCACAGAAGAATCCCCCATGCACGACTACGATTCCCTCCATCGCTTCCTGTTCGAACACTTCCCCGTCCGCGGCCACCTCGTGCATCTCGACGCGGCCTGGCGTGCGCTGCTCGAGCATCGCGACTATCCGCCTGCCATTCGCCAGGCCCTCGGCGAAGCAGTGGCCGCCTCCGTGCTGCTGTCCGCCACGCTCAAGTTCGAAGGCACGCTCAGCCTGCAGCTGCAAGGCGAAGGGCCGATGCATCTGCTGCTCGCGCAATGCTCCAACGATCTGGGTGTGCGCGCCGTCGCGCGCTACAGGGAAAGCCCCGACATCCTGCGGCCGGATGCGAGTCTGCAGATGCTCTCGGGTGCCGGCCGCCTGATGGTCACGCTCGAAAACGAGGATCTGTCGCAGCGTTATCAGGGCATCGTGCCGCTGGAGAGCGGCGGTCTCGCGCAGAGCCTGCAGGGCTACTTCGAGAACTCCGAGCAGCTGCCGACACGGCTCTGGCTGCATGCCGACGAACGCGGCGTGTCGGGGATGCTGTTGCAACGCCTGTCCGATGACAGCGTGGCGTCACGGTCCGACGTCCGGACGGCAGGCGAGACGCGTCCGGACTTCGACGACGCCTGGCGTCGTGTGCAACTGCTGGCGGACACGCTCAGGCCCGAGGAACTGCACCGGCTGAGCGACCGTGAAATCCTGCGGCGCCTGTTCGTCGAGGACGACGTGCGGATCTTCGAGTCCTCGCCCGTCTTCTTTCGCTGCCGCTGCTCCCGCGATCGGGTGATCGGCATGCTGCGCGGAGTCGGTGCGGAGGAGATCCGCTCGGTGCTGGCGGAGCGGGGCAGCGTCGAAGTCCGCTGCGATTTCTGCAATCGGGCCTATCAGTTCGATTCGGTGGACGTGGAGCAGATCTTCGCGGCGAGTCCGTCGGCGGAGTCGGGTGGCACGATCCACTGAAGTTTCCCGGTGCCTTCAGTTCTTCCTGTGGGGCCGGCTTCAGCCGGCCTCTGGCTGTACTGACTTGAGAATGGCCGGCTGAAGCCGGCCCCACAGGGGGGAAGAGAGCCACCCCTTCCGGACATCCGTCTTTCCTCTCAGTAAACGCCCCGTCAACCGGCGTTCACTTGTTCGGTCTCGCCCGTCGGGGTTATCTTGCCGGCCGCATAAAGATTTCCTTATGTCCTTAACTGCATGGCCGTCTTCCAGTCCGCCGTCGCGATTCTCAAGGCCGCTGCCGAGCCCACCCGGCTGCGGCTGCTGGCGTTGCTGGCGCATGGGGAGCTGACGGTCGGCGAGATCTGCACGATCGTCGACCAGAGCCAGCCGCGCATTTCGCGGCACCTCAAGCTCCTGAGCGATGCCGGTCTGCTGGACCGCTTCCGCGAACAGAGCTGGGTGTACTACCGCACGCCGCCGACGGGCGCGGGCCGCGACACGGTCGGGCAGCTGCTGGCGCTGGTCGATGCCTCCGACGCCGTGCTGCAGCGGGATCGGCAGCGCCTGCAGGCCGTGGTTGCCGAGCGCGGCCGGCGGGCGGCCGAAGCGGCGCCCCCGGCCGTGTTGCCGGCGGAAGTCGACCGGATCCTGGTGGAAGAACTGGCGGATCAGCCGATCGGCGCGCTGCTCGACGTCGGCACGGGTTCGGGACACTTACTGAGCCTGCTGGGCGCGAAGGCGAGCCGGGCGGTCGGCATCGACATCTCCAGCGAGGCGCTGCGACTGGCGCGCACCCGCGTCCATGGCGCCGGCCTGAGTCATTGCGAACTGCAGCGCGGCGACATGTACAACCTGCCGTTCGCCGCCGGCTTCTTCGATACCGCCGTCGCCGACCGCGTGCTCGCCGCCGCAGACCGGCCCGTGGCGGCACTGACGGAAGTCGCCCGCACGCTGCATCCCGGCGCGCGCCTGATCGTGGTCGAGGACTTCGAGCGTCTCGCCAGTCCCGGCCTCAGATCCAACCCGATCGCGACGCTGCGTGCCTGGTTCATGCAGGCCGGCTTCGCCTGCGACCGCATTCATCCGGTGGACACCGACAGCGGCCTGTTGATCGTCGCCGCGGCCCGCCGTCTCTCATCCATCAACGTGGCGGCCTGATCGCCACGGCTCCGAGCAAGAACGAGAAGGAATCCGACCATGTCAGTCGAACAACTCAAGGATCGCATCGGCAACGGCCTGTCCGCGCTGCGCAGCCGGCCGACGGTGTCGTTCGAGTTCTTTCCTCCCAAGGACGAGCAGATGGAAAAGACGCTGTGGGAGTCCATCCAGCGCCTGACGCCGCTGCAGCCGCGCTTCGTGTCCGTGACCTACGGCGCCGACGGCTCGACCCGCTCACGCACCCACAACATCGTCACCAAGATCCAGAGCACGACGGCATTGACCGCCGCGCCGCACCTGACCTGCGTCGGCGCGCCGCAGGAGGAAATCCTCGACATCGCGCGCAACTACTGGGCCCACGGCGTCCGCCACATCGTGGCACTGCGCGGCGATCCGCCGCAGGGCACGACGAAGTACGTGCCACATCCCGGCGGCTATGCCTACGCGGTCGATCTGGTGCGCGGACTGAAGTCGGTCGCGCCGTTCGAGATTTCGGTCGCCGCTTATCCGGAAGTGCATCCCGAAGCGCCCAACGGCCCGTTCGATCTCGACAATCTCAAGGCCAAGATCGACGCCGGTGCCGATCGCGCGATCACGCAGTTCTTTTTCGATACCGGCAGCTTCCTGCGCTTCCGCGATCAGTGCGCCGCCGCCGGCATCAACGCCTCGATCGTGCCGGGCATCCTGCCGATCACGCGCTTCCCGCAACTGCAGCGCATGGCCAAGACCTGCGGCGCCAGCGTGCCCGACTGGCTTGCCGACCGCTTCGACGGCCTCGATGAAGATCCCGACACGCGCCGCCTGATCGCCGCGGCCGTCGCCATCGAACAGGTGCAGCAGCTCGAACGCGAAGGCGTCAGCGAATTCCATTTCTACACGCTCAACCGCTCCGAGCTGACCTTCGCCATCTGCCACGCCCTCGGCGTCCGACCGGTAGCGTCTCTCGCGACGGCGGTCTGATTTTCTAGCCAGTAGCCAGTAGCCAGTAGCCTCCCATCATGAACCTCACCTCCCGCATCGCCGCCTTCCGTCGCCAGCTCACCGAGCGCATCCTCGTCATCGACGGTGCGATGGGCACGATGATCCAGGCCCGCAAGCTCACCGAGGCCGACTATCGCGGCGAGCGTTTCAAGGACTGGAAATGCGATCTCAAGGGCAACAGCGACGTGCTGGTGCTGACCCAGCCGACAATCATCGGCGAGATCCACACGGCGTATCTGGAAGCGGGCGCCGACATCATCGAGACCAACACCTTCACGGCGAATTATTCCTCGCAGGCCGACTACGGCATGGAGGATCTGGTGCGCGAGATCAATCTCGAAGGCGCGCGCGTCGCACGCAAGGCGGCCGATGAGTTCTACGCGAAGACGGGGCAGCTGCGGTTCGTCGCCGGCGCGCTCGGCCCGACCAACCGCACGGCATCGCTGTCGCCCAGCGTCACCGACCCCGGCTTCCGCAACATCGATTTCGATCAGCTCGCGGCCACGTACCTGATCGGCGCGCGTGCGCTGATCGAAGGCGGCGCCGACCTGTTCCTAATCGAAACCATTTTCGACACGCTGAACGCCAAGGCCGCGATCTTCGCCATCCGCCAGGCCATGGACGAGGCGGGCGTCGACATCCCCGTCATCATCTCCGGCACCATCACCGACGCGTCGGGCCGCACGCTGTCGGGCCAGACGACGGAAGCGTTCTGGAATTCCGTGCGCCACGCCAACCCGATCGCCATCGGCCTCAACTGCGCGCTGGGTGCCAAGCAACTGCGCCCGTACATCGAAGAACTCTCGCGCATCGCCGATACATATGTGTCTGCCTATCCGAACGCCGGCTTGCCGAATGCCTTCGGCGAATACGACGAGGCGGCCTGCGAAACCGCGGAGCTGATCCGCGAATTCGCCACCAGCGGACTCGTCAACATCGTCGGCGGCTGCTGCGGCACGACGCCCGAGCACATCCGGCACATCCGCGAACACGTTGCCGACGTGGCGCCGCGCAAGCCGCCGGTGCTGGAACCGCGCTGCCGGCTGTCCGGCCTCGAACCGTTCAGCATCGGCGCCGACAGCCTGTTCGTGAACGTGGGCGAGCGCACCAACGTCACGGGCTCGGCGAAATTCCGCAAGCTGATCGAAGCCAACGACTACAACGCCGCGCTCGACGTCGCGCGCCAGCAGGTCGTGAGCGGCGCGCAGATCATCGACATCAACATGGACGAGGGCATGCTGGATTCGGAGGCGGCGATGGTCCGCTTCCTCAACCTGATTGCTTCCGAGCCCGACATTTCGCGCGTGCCGATCATGATCGACTCGTCGAAGTGGACGGTGATCGAGGAGGGTCTCAAACGCATTCAGGGCAAGGGCGTGGTCAATTCGATCAGCCTCAAGGAAGGTGAGGAGATCTTCCTGGAACACGCGCGCAAGGTGCGTGCTTACGGCGCGGCTGTGGTCGTGATGGCCTTCGATGAGACGGGCCAGGCCGACACGGTCGAGCGCAAGGTCGAGATCTGCAAACGTTCGTACCAGGTGCTCACGCAAAAGGCCGGTTTCCCGCCGGAAGACATCATCTTCGATCCGAACATCTTCGCCGTCGCGACCGGCATCGAAGAGCACAACAACTACTCCGTCGATTTCATCCAGGCGACCGCGCAGATCCGCGCCGCCTGTCCGTACGCCCACATCAGCGGCGGCGTCAGCAACGTGTCGTTCTCGTTCCGCGGCAACGATCCGGTGCGCGAGGCGATGCACTCCGTGTTCCTGTATCACGCCATCAAGGCCGGCATGACCATGGGCATCGTCAACGCCGGCCAGCTCGCGATCTATGAAGACATCGATCCGGAACTGCGCGAGCGGGTCGAGGACGTGATCCTGAATCGCCGCGCGGACGCGACCGAGCGGCTGCTGGAGATCGCGGGCCGTTTCAAGGGCGAGTCGGGGCAGAAGAAAGCCGAGGACCAGGCGTGGCGCAGCCTGCCGGTGGTGAAGCGCCTCGAACACGCGCTGGTGAAGGGCATCGATGAATTCGTCATCCAGGATACCGAGGAGGCGCGACTGGAGTTCGATCGCCCCCTGCAGGTGATCGAAGGTCCGCTGATGGACGGCATGAATGTGGTCGGCGACCTGTTCGGCGCCGGCAAGATGTTCCTGCCGCAGGTCGTGAAGTCGGC
>NZ_DAINNK010000130.1:0-8846 GCF_036735925.1 Povalibacter sp. | reverse complement strand
GGGGAAAGAAAATTTCTGTTCCGAGACCCCGTGCTCCCCGTGTCCCCCGTGGAAAATTCTCTTCTTCTTTGCCTTGAACTCCGTGGCCTCCGTGATCTCCGTGTGAAACTCTTCCCCTCCCTAAGCGACCTTGAGCACCAGCTTGCCGAGGTTCTCGCCCTTGAACAGCTTCAGCAACGTCTCGGGAAACGTCTCGATGCCCGCGACGATGTCTTCGCGGGTCTTCAGTTTGCCGGCGGCGAGCCAGCCGGCCATGTCGTGCATGGCCGGCGGATAGCGGTCGGCGTAGTCGAACACGACCATGCCGGTCATGCTGGCGCGATTCACCAGCAGCGACATGTAGTTCGACGGGCCCTTCACGCCCGCGGTGGCGTTGTATTGCGAGATTGCGCCGCAGATGACGATGCGCGCGTTGCGGGCGAGTCGCGTGAGCGCGGCATCGAGAATGTCGCCGCCGACATTGTCGAAGTAAACGTCGATGCCGTCGGGGCAGTGCTCGCGCAGCGCCTTTTTTACATCCTGCGACTTGTAGTCGATGGCCGCGTCGAAGCCGAGCTGCTTCACGAGGTATTCGCACTTCTCCGTGCCGCCCGCAATACCGACGACGCGACAGCCTTTGATTTTCGCGATCTGGCCGACCACCGTGCCGACCGCGCCCGCGGCACCGGAGACGACGACCGTCTGCCCCGGTTGCGGCTTGCCGATATCCAGCAGGCCGAAGTACGCCGTCATGCCCGGCATGCCGAGCGTGCCGAGATACACCGGCAGCGGTGCGAGGCGGCTGTCGACCTTCGTCAGCAACGTGCCCGGGACAGTGGCGTATTCCTGGATGCCGAGCGTGCCGTAGACCTCATCGCCTTCCCTGAATCCCGGATGATGCGAAGCGATCACCTTGCCGACGCCGCCCGCACGCATCACTTCGCCGATGCCGACGGGCGCGATGTACGACTTGCCTTCGTTCATCCAGCCGCGCATCGCCGGGTCGAGCGACAGGTACAGCGTCTGGACCAGGACTTCGCCGTCGGCCGGCTGACGCACCGGTTCTTCGACGTAGTTCCAGTCGCTGCGCTTCGGCAGGCCGACGGGTCGGGCTGCGAGACGGAACTGATGATTGATCTGCGTCATGTGAGGTCTCCGCTGAGGTAGGCGGAGCTTAGCCTGTGGAGCCGGCTTCAGCCGGCCTAAGAAGTGTCAGGCTGAAGCCTGACCTACAAGCCTGACCTACACCTACTCTTCTTCCTCTTCGGTATCGTCCGCCGGCTCGTCGTCCTCATCGGACGCGACGTCGCTGTCGTCCGCTTCATCGCCGCAATCGTCACCCAGCCAGCGGCCTTTCAGCGTGCCCTTCATGGTGAAGACCTCGGCGCCTTCGCCGAACTTCATGTCGAGCGTGCCGGTCATCGACTGCGGCGTCGGCGTGCTGATCTCGAGGACGCCGCTGCCCTTGCGCTCGCCTTCGCAGACCAGGCGCACTTCCTGCGCGGTGCGCGAGGTGCTGACGAACGTCTGGCGACACCCGTCCGCATTGGCGGCATGAAACGGCTGTTCGATGTCCTTCGCGGTGATGCATTCCTGCGAGACATCGCGCTCCGGCCCCTTGGCGGCCTCCGCCTTCCAGTCGGCCTGCATCTTCGCGATCTGTGCCGGCGTCAGTCGCGCCTTCAGGTCCTTCGACAGCGGCAGCGTGCCGCCCATCTGGGTCAGCGATTCGATTTCCCAGAGTCCCGTCTTCACGTTGAGGCGCTCGGCACCCGCCGCAGCGAACGAGAGCGAGACACAGGCGAACGCCGCAGCGGCCAGAACAGGTTTGCGAGTCATCTTGAATCTCCGAACTGAAGGAACGCGATCATTGTCGGCGAGGGTGCGAGTACTTTCATGCGTCATCGGAGCCACCGAAGGCGACGCCTTGCCGAGGAACGCCCGGGTCCGCGCAGACGTTTCCCACCGGAGCATCGCACACCCGGGGAGCCTCGCATGGCCGCTCGCAGCACTCGCAAATCGCCGCAGGGAAAAATCGCACAGATTGCGAATCGCACTGTCGTCCTCGGCGTCGCGCTTTCCAGTCCCGACAAACAGCTATGGCCCGGCGCGCGCGAGGAACGCGCCGTGACGAAGCTCGATCTCGCCGACTATTTCGCGCAGGTCGCCGACTGGATGTTGCCGCACCTTCAGGGACGACCGTGCTCGCTCATCCGCGCGCCCGACGGCATCGGCGACCAGATCTTCTTCCAGCGCCATGCGATGCCAGGGACTTCGAAACTGCTCACGCTCAAGAAAGTCGCCGACGACCCCAGGCCCTATCTGCAGATCGATCGCGCCGACGCGCTCATTGCCGTGGCGCAGACGGCAGGCATCGAACTGCATCCCTGGAACTGTCGCCCGGACGACCCGGAAACGCCGGGCCGCCTCGTGTTCGACCTCGATCCGGGGCCCGAGGTGGACTTCGACCGGGTGATCGAGGCCGCCAAGGAACTGCGCGTGCGACTCGATGCGCTCGGCCTCGTCGCCTTCTGCAAGACCACCGGCGGCAAGGGACTGCACGTCGTGACGCCGCTCGACAGCAAGGGCCGACGGGCCGCGAGCTGGGAACAGGCGAAAAGCTTCGCGCAGACCGTCTGCGGTCAGATGGCGCAGGATGCACCCGATCGCTATCTCATCAACATGTCGAAGAAGCTGCGTGCCGGAAAAATCTTTCTCGACTACCTGCGCAATGACCGGATGGCGACAGCCGTCGCGCCGCTGTCGCCGCGGGCACGAAAAGGCGCGCCCGTCTCGATGCCGCTCACCTGGGCTCAGGTCAAAAGCGGTCTCGATCCGTTGCGGTACACGCTGCGGACCGCGCCCGCGCTGCTGAAGCGCTCGACAGCCTGGCGGGACTACGCCGACGCCGCGCGGCCGTTGAGGCCGGCGATCAGGCAACTCCTGCAACGACCGGCGCCGTCGCGACGCGTCGCGAAAGCGCGGTCACGCGAGGCGACACGGCATACTCACGCCTGATCGACGCATTCCTTCATCGCCTGCATCGTCCGGTCATCCCCTTGAAGTACGCCGCCGTTCTGATCCTTCTTTGCGCATTCGCCTGCGACGCCGCCGCGGCGGGCCTGGTCGACGACATCAATCAGCTGCGACGCAAGGGCTGCAAGGGACGCTCGGTCGATACGCCGCTGCGCGCCGATCGCGAACTGGACGCCGTGGCCCGCGAATGGTCGCGCGGCGGACGCCTGCGCGATGCGCTGGCGAGCACGGGCTATCGGGCACAGAACTCGGCGTCGATGCGGATCGAAGGTGCCCCGAATGAAACCGCCTTGCTGCGCGCGCTCATCGACAACTACTGCGAAACGCTGACGGACCCCTCGTTCACCACCATCGGGCTCGTACAACGTCGCGGCGAAGTTCACATCGTCGTCGCCATGCCCCTCACTACCCCCGCAATTCGCGACGCGGATGTCATCGCACGCCGCGCACTCGATCTCGTCAATGAAGCGCGGGCCAAGCCGCGCAAGTGCGGCAGCACCGCCTTCCCGGCAACGACGCCGCTGCAGGCATCGGCGTTGCTGGCGCGCGCTGCACTCATCCATGCACAGGACATGGCCTCGCGAAATTTCTTCGAGCACGAAGGCTCGGACGGCAGTCAGGCCTCGAGCCGCGTCACGCGCGTCGGTTACGAATGGCGCAGCGTCGGCGAGAACATCGCCGCGGGTCCGGGCACGGCCGAGAGCGTCGTCGACGGCTGGCTGAAAAGTCCCGGGCATTGCGCCAACCTCATGAGCGACAAGTTCACCGAGATGGGGATCGCGTTTGCGACCAACCCAAAAAGCGACGCGGGGATTTACTGGGCGCAGGTGTTTGCGCGGCCGAGGAAGTAAGAGTTTCAGAACAAGAGTTTCAGAACAAGAGTTTCAGAACAAGAGTTTCACACGGAGATCACGGAGAACACGGAGGTCGGAGAAGAAGATTCTTTATTCCCCGTGTCCCCCGTGCTCCCCGTGGAGAGTTTTCTTTTCCGAGGTTCTTTTCCTGGTCCGAAACTCTCAGCGCTGAACCGAAGCGGAGGCCGAGCCGTTGGCGTTCGCGCCGGCATCGACGGCAAGACCCCCGCGTGATGCATTGGCGCGGCCGTTGGCGGAGCCCTCGCCGGAACCGCTGATGACGGAGGTCAACGGTGCGGACGGTTCCGTCGTGCTGGACGGAGTCCGCAGGACGTCGAGCGGCGCACCGTCAGCGGCCGGTGTCGCACTTTCCTGCGACGAGGATGTGAGAGTCGACAGGTTCGACGTACCCGAACCCTTCAGCGCGGCCTGCGTCGAACTGGCGTTCGTCGCAGCGGATGTCGTACGAGCTTTCACATCCTGCACCGTCGATGCGCTGCGCTCGCGGACCGTGCCCGCGGTGTCGCGCACGCGTTCGGTCGCACGATCGGGCAAGCGCGTGGCGCGATCGAGGCCGCCGGTATCGAGACGTCCGCCGAACGAGCCGTTGCCGCTGCCCTGCGTCATCGCGCCCACATCGCGCATGCCGCCGGACAGGGTGCCGCCCAGTCCGCCCGTGAGACTGCCACCCAGCACTTGAGCATTCACTGATACGGCCGCCAGCATCGCTGCCATCGAAACGCCGACACGAATGAAGTTCTTCATGAGTTCCTCCTCGATGGCTGCAGCCAATCTGCAGCCTTTGCAAAGAGGACGACCGGCGACGGCGATTTCTTCCCGGACGAATCAATTTTCGTCGATGCGCAGTTCTGCGCCGACCAGGCCTTTGCCATAAATCCGGTCGGTTCCCTTCGCTCCGAGATCCTGTGCGTGCGATGCGAGCAGCGCGAGCGCCTGTCCTGCCTGCTTCACATCGGGCGTCGACAACCGCCGCGCCAGCAAACCGGCAACGAGCGGCGCAGCGAACGATGTACCGCGCACGCTTGCATAGGTCTGCTGCAAGGTCGCTGCACGCAGGTCCGCACCCGGTGCGGCGAACCTCACATGCGAGCCGCGACACGCTTCGAGCAGCACGCGATTGCGTGCATCGACGCCTGTCACTGCAACGACGCCGGGATAGGCCGCGGGATAGAGCGCTGGCGAAGCTGGTCCGTCATTGCCGACGGCGGCAACGATGAGATGCCCGCGGGCGATCACCAGGCGCACGACCTGCTCCAGCATCCTGTTCGCCGGACCGACGAGGCTCACATTGATGACGGGCACGCGCTCGCGTACCAGCCAGCCGAAAGCATTCACGACGGCGTCGACCGCGCCGCCGGTACCGAGCCCACAGTAGACATCGGCGCTGTAGAGCTGCGCGCCCGGCGCAGCGCCGCGAAAATCGCTCGCGGAACCGACGAGCAGCGAGGCCACGGCAGTGCCATGCGCGCTCGGTATCGGCGCTGCACAGCCGTGCTGTTGCAGTCGCGCATGAACCAGCGAGGGATGCGAACCGTCGACGCCGCCATCGATCAGTCCGACCCGCGTATCCGGAAACCGCAGGGCCGGCGACTGCGGACCGTCGACTGCAGTCGTCTCTGCCGCGCCGCTCTCCATATAGAGATGATTGAAGTCATACGTACCCTGCGGATCGTTGCGCTGCAGTTCGCGCAGGGCGCGACGGGTCGACATCCCGGCGGGCGCACGCAGCACCACCGTCGTGATGTCGAGCCCTTCGATCTCGTTGCGGCGGACCACGGTATAGCCGGCAGCTTCCGCCTTGCGCAGTGCCTCCGGCGATGGCGACAGCGCGACGATCTCGCTGCGCACGACGGGCGCGCCGCGCGGATCCGCCTCCAGGACGGTCCGGTTGGTGCGCAGCAGATCGCGAATCCGCAGGCGACGCAGTTCGCGCAGCTGTTCAGGGCTGGCCGCATCGAGGGTGCGGTTCACATCGACCGGCAACTGCACGGGCAACTGCGGCAGTTGCACCTGCGGCAGCGCGACCTGGGCGTCCGCCGGCCGCGGGCTCATGCAGGCCAGGCTCAGTGCGAGGATGGGCAGGAACTTCGGCGACATCATTCGACTATACGCACGAGACTGCCGAATCCATCCGCCCCGCGACCGCCTGCATTCGATTTGCTACCTTCCGGATCAAATCGCCCACCCGGTTCGTATTCCTTCGAGACAGATGCCCGCTTCGGTCGACCAGATCCGCGACCTAATCGTCACGACGCTGCCGCGCCTGCGGCGGTTTGCGCGCACGATCACGCGCCATCCGGCCGATGCCGACGATCTGGTACAGATCGCCATCGAGCGGGCCCTGCTGCGGTTCGAGCAATGGCGGCCGGAATCGAAATTCGAGAGCTGGATGTTCGGGATCATTCGCAATGCGTGGATCGATGAAGTGCGTTCGCGGCAACGTCACGATCGTGTTTTTCTGCCGGAGGAAAGCGGCGAGCGCGTGGGCGATGCGAGCAGCGAGGCGCAACTCAACCGCCTATCGATGCAGCGCGCATTGCTGGCATTGCCCGAGGAGCAGCGGATGGCGGTGGCACTGGTCCTGATCGAAGGGCTTTCCTACAAGGAGGCGGCCGACGTGCTGGAAGTGCCGATCGGCACCGTGACCAGTCGCCTGGCACGCGGACGCGAAGCGCTGCAGAAGAGCCTGTCGTGAGAACACTGCGATGACATTCGACGATGCAACCCTGATGGCCTACGCGGACGGCGAACTGGACGCCGATACGCGCCGCCGGATCGAAGCGGCGATGGCGAGCGATCCGACGATTGCGGAGACCATCGCGAAACACCAGCATCTGAAGCGCGAGCTGCAGGCGGCGTTCGATACGCAGTTCGATGGCGATGTTCCCGAGCGGCTGCTTACCGCCGCACGGACGGCGCCGGCCGCTGCCGCGACGGTGACCGACATCGCCAGCGCACGCATCGCACCGGCCCGGCGCCGCTGGTCGCTTCCCGAATGGAGCACCATCGCCGCGAGCCTGCTGCTCGGCGTCGTCATCGCACGCCTGCCGTGGAAAGGCGAGGAACCGCTCCTGGCCGGCGATGGCCGCATGACCGCGAGCGGCCCCCTGGCCGCCGCGCTCGACCGGCAGCTTTCCGGCGTACGCGTCGAAGGCTCCGGCATCCACATTGGCTTGAGCTATCGCGCGAAAACCGGCGAGTTCTGCCGCACGTTCGCGATGTCGGAAACATCCGATATCTCCGGCATCGCCTGCCGCACGCCGGACGCATGGCGCGTCGTCGCACTGGCCAGCAGCGAACCTTCCCAATCGGACGAACGCTACCGGATGGCGAGCACGACCGTCGCGCCGATCATCCTGCAGGCAGTGCAGGATTCCATCGATGGCGATGCATTGGATGCGACGGAGGAGACGATCGCGCGGGATCGCGGGTGGCGATAGATGAAGAATCGAGAGCCGCGAAAGGCCGCATAAAAGAATAAAAAAGATGCAGGCTCTCTTCTGAAACCCTTCACCTCTTTATATGCGGTCTTTGCGGCTCTCCTGGTCTTACTTCTCCAACAGACTACGCAGCATCCACGCCGTCTTCTCGTGCAGCTGAATGCGCTGCGTGAGCAGATCCGCCGTCGCTTCATCGCCGGCCTTCTCCGCCACCGGGAAAATGCGGCGCGCGGTACGCACGACCGCTTCCTGGCCTTCGACCAGCTGGCGAATCATGTCTTCGGCCTTCGGCACGTCCGTGGCTTCCTTGATCGTCGAGAGCTTGCCGAACTCGGCATAGCTGCCCGGCGCGAACGTACCCAGCGCGCGGATGCGTTCCGCGATCAGGTCCACCGCCGTGGACAGCTCGGTGTACTGCGTCTCGAACATCAGGTGCAGGGTCTGGAACATCGGTCCCGTGACGTTCCAGTGGAACTTGTGGGTCTTGAGGTAGAGCGTGTAGCTGTCGGCCAGCAGGTGCGACAGGCCCTCGGCCACTTTGACGCGCTGTTTTTCCGGAATGCCGATATCGATTTTCACGAGCGATCTCCTGGATCGTTTTTCTGGATGACTCAACCGTACGCCGTCCGCTTTGTCGCCCGCAACAGCTGCTGGCAATCGATGGCAGCGATGCCGTCGATGATCAGGCGGGGTCGTGGCACACGGCCTCGACATTGTGCCCGTCGGGATCGAGCACGAATGCCCCGTAATAGTTCGGATGGTAGTGAGGACGCACTCCCGGCGGTCCGTTGTCACGACCACCAGCTGCGAGGGCGGCCTGGTAGAAGCGGTCGACCACGTCGCGGCCGGCCGCGCGAAACGCAATGTGGATGGGTGGAACATTCGGCTGGCCGCTGCCGATCCAGAAGTCGGGTTTGGGCGGCACGCCGAAGCCCGCGCCCTGAAATCCGCCGGTTTCTTCGGCCGTCACTTCCATCACCACCCGATAGCCCAGCGGTTCGAGCGCGGCGACATAGAACGCCTTGCTGCGGGCGAAATCGCTGACGCCGACGCCTGTGTGATCGATCATGGCCGCGGGCTCCTTGCATGGGGATGCCCGACTCTAGCGCATCCACCAGGCGTCGCGATTGTCTCGCCGTGCCGTGATTTGCGTTCGGGCGCGTCCGCGCGGCTCCTCTACAATCCGGTCCATGGACAACAACAATGAAGCGGATGCCGCGCCCCGGCGCAGGTTCCGCAAACGCTGGATCCTCTGGGGGTTCGTGGGACTGTGGTCCGCGGTGGGCCTGTGGAATACGGTACGTCCGATGCCGCCGGGCACGGACGTGCGCACGGCGCCGGTCGCGCTGGATCCGGCCAGCGTGCAGTTCCTGACCGATCTCACCTGGAACGATCCGCGCGGACAGAGCCTGCGCGAGCAGCGGATCTTCGATGAGGTCCTGCGCATCGTCGATGAGGCCGAGACGTTCATCGTCGCCGACTTCTTCCTGTTCAACGACCTCATGGGCGCGGCCGA
>NZ_DAINNK010000129.1:0-9059 GCF_036735925.1 Povalibacter sp. | reverse complement strand
TGCGCTTCCGGGTGGATGGGGCGAAGATCGCGGAGTAGAAGAATTTCACACGGAGATCACGGAGAACACGGAGATGAAGAGCAAGAAATTTCCACGGGGGAGGAATGGGAACACGGGGAGCACGGGGAAAGGAAAATTTTCCTTCGCTCGGACAAGAAGAGATTTTTCCTGTTCCGAACCCCCGTGTTCCCCGTGTCCCCCGTGGAAATTCTCTTCTCTCCTCCGTGATCTCCGTGAACTCCGTGTGAAATCTTCTCTTACACTCCGCTCATGCGAACCGTTTCCGCCACCCGTTACGTCACGCCGCTGCGCGAAGGCGGTTCCCTGCCGGCGATCGTCGAGGCCGACGACGACGGCATGTATGTACTGAAATTCCGCGGCGCCGGGCAGGGTCAGAAGGCGCTGATCGCGGAGCTGGTGGGCGGCGAACTGGCGCGCGCCGCCGGCCTGCCGGTGCCGGAGATCGTATTCGTCGAACTCGACGGCGAGCTGGCGCGCACCGAGCCCGATCCGGAAATCCAGTCGCTCATTCACGCGAGCGACGGCTTGAACCTGGCGCTCGACTACCTGCCCGCCTCGGTGATGTTCGATCCGATCGTATGGCAGCCCGACGCGCGGCTCGCGTCGTCCGTCGTCTGGCTGGATGCATTCATCAGCAACGTCGACCGCACGGCGCGCAACACCAACATGCTCATGTGGCATCGCCAGCTCTGGCTGATCGATCATGGCGCGGCCCTGTACTTCCATCATTCCTGGGACGGCTGGCGCGACCGCGCGCAGGATCGCTTCGCCATGATCAAGGATCACGTGCTGCTGCGCTTCGCGACCCGCCTGCGCGAGGTCGGTCCCGAACTCAGCGCGAAGATCACACCGCAGGTCATCGAGCGCATCGTGAACCTGATTCCCGATGCCTGGCTGTCGGGCGACGAACAGTTCGCGAATCCTGCTGCGTATCGTGCCGCCTACAACGAATATCTGAACCGCCGCCTGCAGGCGCCGCAGGCTTTCCTCGAGGAGGCGATCCGTGCAGTGCCTGTATGACTACGCCATCGTGCGTGTCGTGCCGCGCGTGGAACGCCAGGAGTTCATCAACGCGGGCGTGATCGTGTCCTGCCAGAAAACGGATTTTCTCGAAGCGCGCATCGAACTCGACGAAGCGCGGCTGCTCGCACTCGCGCCCGACGTCGATCTCGAAGCGGTACGCGCCAATCTCGCCAGCATTCCGCTCATCTGTCGCGGCGGCGAACCGGCCGGTCCGATCGGCCGGCTCTCGCAACGCGAGCGCTTTCACTGGCTGGTCGCTCCGCGCAGCACCGTCATCCAGACGTCGGCCGTTCACCTCGGCCGCAGCGCCGATCCGCGGCTCGCGCTGGAGCGCCTGATGGAAAAGATGGTGCGACCGCTGCGGTAACGACCGCGCCTCGAACGCGTCGCGATTCGACGACGGGAAATCATTTCAATCCGCGCCGCACGTGGCGCGATCGACCACACGCGTCGACGAAGTTGCAGCGACGCGGAACCCTGCCGCTCCCCGCGTATTGCGGAGTGTGTGTCCCTGACACATTCACCGCATGTTCTCGCTGAAGGGAGACGTTTCATGAAACACGTTCGACTGAATACCCGCGTCGCGATCGTTGCATCCGGCCTCCTGATCGCGTCGACCGCATTCTCGCAGACCGCCGCCGAACAGGGACCGCCGCTTCCCGAGACTGCTGCGCCGCAGACCAGCACCGTGCAGATCGAGGAGAAGAAGGTCGATCAGTTCGCCGCGGCCTTCGTTGCCGTGCAGGACATCCAGGCCCAGGCGGCGCAGCAGCTGAGCAATGCCGCCGATGAGCAGGAGGCAACGCAGGTCAAGGCCACTGCCGAGCGACAGATGATCGCGGCGGTCGAGCGCGAAGGCCTGCAGGTCGAGGAGTTCAACCGCATCGCCGATCTGCTGAACACCGACCTGGCGTTGCGATCGAAGGTCGTGGAGAAAGTGGAGAAACGCCGGAAGGGTTGAAGAAGCGGCGAGCGATGAGCAGCGAGCCAGAGGGCACCCGCAACCTTCTGGCTCGTAGCTCACGACTCATGGCTCGTCCGCTAGTAGTGCGGCGGCTTTTCCTGCTCCGCCGTATACCGCGCGGGCTCTTCGCGCAGGTCCTCGATGCGCCCCAGCAGTTCGCGCACCTGCAGCTTCAGGGCGTCGAGATCCTGCTGCTGCCGATAGACGACGTCGCTCAGTTCCTGGTTGGCCCGCTCCAGGAAGGCGAGCTTCAGTTCCAGACGTTCGGTCCTGTCATCACTCATGCGATTTCCTCGTGCTGCGGCGCAAACAGCGTCCCCGGGAGCGTCCCGCCACGTAAAACCGGCGGCGGCCTGGCTGGCCGCTTTTTCGAAAGCTTCCGCCGCCTCGCCGCCGCATTCCGAACCCCGTTACGCGCGTTAGCTAAACGTTATAAAAAACGGCTAACGGCCTGACCATTCTTTACAGAAATGAACTCGCCTGTTCCGGCGAGTTCAAGCAAGTTACACACGTCGTTGGAAGAGCCGGTACGCTATGCGCCAACGCAAAAACCGACAACGACCGACCTCAATAAGTCCTCCGGGGGAACCTCGATGCGAAGCGTCTTCTCACGCGTCCTGATGGCGGCGGTTGTAGCCGTGGGCGTCCAATCACTCGCCTTGGCCGCCGCACCGGCGCCCAAGATTCCGCGCCTGCCCGATGGTAAGCCCGACCTGAACGGCATCTGGCAGGCGCTCAACACCGCGAACTACGACCTCGAACCGCATGCGGCCCGGGCCGCGCTGGCGATGGTACCCGGTCAGTTCGTTCCCGTGCCGGCGCCCCAGGTGGTCGCGCTGGGCGCGGTCGGATCGGTACCCGGTGGACTCGGCGTCGTCGAAGGCGGCTCGATTCCCTACAAGCCCGAAGCGCTGGCGCAGAAGAAGGAAAACCAGAAGAACTGGCTGACTTCCGATCCCGAGATCAAGTGCTACCTGCCGGGCGTGCCGCGCGCGACCTACATGCCGTATCCGTTCCAGATCGTGCAGAGCAAGGACTACACGTTCATCGCCTACGAGTACGCCGGCGCCGTGCGCAACATCTACATGAAAGACCCGGGACCGCCGCCCGCCGATTCGTGGATGGGCCAGTCCGCGGGCAAGTGGGAAGGCGACACGCTCGTGATCGAGGCGACCGGTTTCAACGGCTCGCCCTGGCTCGATCGCGCCGGCAACTACACCACCGACAAGCACAAGGTGACCGAGCGCTACACGCTGCGCGGCCAGGACCACATCTGGTACGAAGCCACGATCGAGAATCCCGACCTGTACACGCGTCCGTGGAAGATCAGCATGCCGCTGTATCGCCGCGTCGAGCCGGATGCACAGCTCGGCCAGTTCAAGTGCGTCGAGTTCGTCGAGGAACTGATGTACGGCGAATATCGCAAGAAGCCGACGCCGGCGGCCGACAAGCCCGCGGCGGAATGACGATTCGAACCAAGAGGTGGATGCAATGCGCAAGAAGTTTCTCATCGCCGGTGCCGTCGCGGCCGGATTCGGCGGACTGCTGATCGGTGCCGCGCCCTCGGTGGCGCATCACGCGTTCGCCGCGGAATTCGACGGCAATCGTCCGGTGAACCTGACCGGCCCGGTCACCAAGGTCGAGTGGATCAATCCGCATGCGTGGATCCACATCGACGTGAAGAATCCCGATGGCACGACCACCGGCTGGATGGTGGAAGGCGGCACGCCGAACACGCTGCTGCGCCGTGGCATCACCAAGGATTCGCTCCAGATCGGCACCGTCATCGTGGTGCGCGGCTATCAGTCGAAGGACGGCCTGTGCAAGCCGAAGTGCCGCGCCAACGGCCGCGACGTGACCTTCCCCGACGGCCGCAAGCTGTTCATGGGTTCCTCGGGTACCGGCGCGCCGCAGGACGGCAGCGATCCCGAAGACAAGAAGTAACCGCGCACGGCAGGCGGCCCGGTCCCCTTTCCGGTCCGCCGGCGAAGCCACGGACGGCTTCGCCTGTCTCCTGTAGGTCAGGCTTCAGCCTGACTCCTTCCGAAGGCCGGCCAAAGCCGGCCCCACAGGAAGAAACCGCCGCGAATAATTCTTCACGCTGCCCCGATGGGGAGCGCGCAAACCGGTCCGTATACTGCGGTCACTCGATCTCACGGCGCGACTTGAACCACTACAGCGCCGACGAATCTGGCAGAGGGGTTTCCCGCGCGTGCTGAATGAACTGCTGCTGACCTTCGCGCAATGGCTCGGCGCCCAGCAATGGAGTGTCGGCCTGCACGAATCGTTCTACATGTACAACTGGATCGAGACGACCCACGTCCTGACCCTCACCGTCTTTCTCGGCATGCTGTTCGTCATCGATCTGCGCATGCTGGGCCTCGCGTTCACGAACGTGCCGGCATCGAAGATCGCCGAACGGCTCGACCTGCCGATGATGATCGGCTTCGCCGTGATGATCGTCACCGGCCTGCTGCTGTTCTATGCGATTCCCGTGCGCACGACCCAGAGCGTGTGGTTCCGTCTCAAGGTGATCCTGCTCGTCGCCGCCGGCATCAATGCCTGGATCTTCCGCAACCGCATGAAAAAGGCGAAGCCGACCTGGGATCTCGATGCCGTGCCGCCGAAGAACGTGCGGGTCGGCGCGGGACTGTCGCTGTCGCTGTGGATCGTCATCATCTTCGCCGGTCGCGCCATCGCGTACGACTGGTTCGATTGCGGCCAGGACCAGTCGGCCTTCATCAACTGGGCCGCCGGCTGCGTCGCCGGCGCGAGCGAGTGAAGGAGTAGCCCATGGACGTCATGTCGTTCTTCACCTGGCTCGAAGGCTCCACGCTCGGTCACATCGCCAAGTCCTATGGCGGCGTGTACGCGGCGGCGCAGACGGTGCACCTCGCTTCGATGGCGCTGCTCGGCGGCACCGTACTCGTCACGGACCTGAGGCTGCTGAACGTGGCGCTGCGCGACGTGCCCTCGAACGTCGTCGCCGACGGCGCGCACAAGTGGTTCAAGGTCGCGCTCGCCATCATTCTTCTCTCGGGCATCTTCATGGTCGCCGGCGTCGCGATGAAGGCGTACTACAACGATTTCTACTGGGCCAAGATGGCGGCGCTCGCCACCGGCATCCTCTTCGTGTTCGCCGTGAAGCGGCCGCTGCTGAAGAAGGATCACTCCCGGATTCCCGGCTGGCTGCTGAAACTCGTGGCCATTGCCTCGATCACCGTCTGGTTCACCGTCGCCGCCTGCGGCCGGTGGATCGGCTTCTCCTGAGGGAGGCCGCTTCATGCAGCTCCGCGAAAAAATTGCCGCCGCCGTCTCGCTCGCCATCATCCTCACCGCCGCCGTCTACTGGATCATCCAGATCCGGGGCGTGATGGAGATGCTCAAAATGGCGTATGGTTGACGATCCATCCGCACGACCCAGAGGACTTCATGAAATCCGCACTGCTCACCGTTCTGGCACTGGCCGCCGCCGTCATCCCGCACGCCTCGCGGGCCGATGCCCTGACGGCCCAGGACTATGCCGAGATCGAACAGCTCTACGCCCAGTACAACCTCACGCTGGACGCCAATGACCCCGAAGGCTGGGCAGCGACCTTCACGCCCGACGGCACGTTCATGAGCTACACCGGCCACGACGGCCTGGTGGGCTTCGCCAAGGCCTGGCACGAACGCATGGGCGGCACCACCCGTCGCCACTGGAACACCAACCTGCGCCTCACCGGCGACGGCACCAAGGCCGAAGGCACCGTGTACCTGATGCTGGTGGACGTCGCGACCAAGTCGATCTACAGCACCGGCGTCTACACGGACGTGCTGACCAAGACCCCGCAGGGCTGGCGCTTCACCAAGCGCGTCGTCAAGCTCGATGCGGCAGCACCCGCAGCACCGGCGCAGCAGCCGCCGAAGTAAGGAACGAGAACCGCAAAAGACCGCATGAAAGAAGTAGGGATATAGAGGATTCCGTCGCTTTCCATCCCTCATTTCTTTTTTGCGGTCTTTTGCGGCCTCCTAATTCCTCTCCTTGCCGCGACCACCGCGGCCCGCTAGCCTCGCCGCATGGCCAAGGACATCGACGCAGCGGTTCGTGAAGTCTGCCTCTGGCTGCCGCAAGCCGAGGAATTCCTGTCGCACGGCTCGCCCAACTTCCGCGTTCGCGGCAAGACCTTCGCCACCTACAGTGTCAATCATCATGGCGATGGCCGGATCGCACTCTTGCTGAATGCGCCCGACGGCGCACAGGCCCTGTACACCAAGGAAGAACCCAGACACTTCTTCGTGCCGCCGTATGTCGGGCCGCGCGGCTGGCTCGGCGTGCATCTCGACAAGGGCATTTCGTGGAAGCGCGTCGCGAAGCTCGTGCGCGAGGCGTACGAGAAAGTCGCGCCGCCTGCGCTGAGCCGGTCGCTCGGCAAGACCATCGAGATCAAACCGCCGACGGCGAAGCTCAAACCGGAGCAGATCGATCCGCTGCAGGGCAAGCGCGCGCAGCAGGTGATCAAGAAGCTGCGCGCCCTGTGCCTGGCGCTGCCGGAAACGGCCGAAGACAAGGCATTCGGCGTACCGGTCTGGAAAGCCGGCAAGAAGACCTTCGCCTGCACCGGACACGGCCGCAACGGCATCACGCTGCTGTTCTGGGCCGGCGTCGAACAGCAATCGCTGCTGACGTCAGATCCCCGCTCCTCCATTCCCGCCTACATGGGCCACAACGGCTGGATCGCCATCGACGTGACGAAAAGCGCCGACTGGAAGGAAATCGAACAGCTCATGCTGCACAGCTACCGGCACTTCGCCTTGCGGCGAATGCTGGCGGCGCTCGGATAAGGAAAGTTTCACACGGAGTTCACGGAGAACACGGAGGTCGCGAGACAAGCGGAAGATTTCACGCAGAGAGCACAGAGTTCGAGGAAAGGAAAAAGGAAGTTTCCACGGGGGACACGGGGAGCACGGGGACAAGAAATGAAATTTTCTGTTCCGAACCCTGTGTTCCCCGTGTCCCCCGTGGAAATTCCTCTTCCTCTTATCTCCGTGATCTCTGTGCTCTCCGTGTGAAATTCCTGTTCTTCTTACCTCTTCTCCATCGCGGGCAGGAACGCCGCCAGCACGCCGATCAGCGGCAGGTACGCGCACAGGCCGTAGACGTATTCGATGCTGGTGACATCGGCGAGATGGCCGAGCACGGCGGCGCCGAGACCGCCCATGCCGAAGGCGATGCCGAAGAACAGGCCGGAGATCATGCCGACCTTGCCGGGCACGAGATCCTGCGCATACACGAGAATCGCCGAGAAGGCCGAGGCGAGGATCAGGCCGATCGGCACGCACAGCACGCCGGTCCAGAACAGGTTCGCGTGCGGCAGGATCAGCGTGAACGGCAGCACGCCGAGAATGGAAATCCAGATGACATACTTGCGGCCGATGCGATCGCCCACCGGACCACCGACGATCGTGCCGATCGCGACCGCCGCCAGGAACACGAACAGGTACACCTGCGCCGACCCGATCGACACGTTGAACTTGTGAATGAGATAGAACGTGAAGTAGCTGGTGAAGCTCGCGAGATAGAAGTACTTCGAAAAAATCAGCGCGACGAGGATCGCCAGCGCACTCGCCACCTTGCCGCGGCTCAGCGGCGCATGCGCGGCAACGACTTTCTTCCGGTTTGCCTGCCGCAGGTTATGACGCGCATACCAGCCGCCGACTTTCGCCAGCAGGATCATGCCGAGCATTGCGGCCAGCGCGAACCACGCGACGCTGGCCTGCCCGTTCGGCAGCACGATGAACGCAGCCGCGAGCGGTCCGATCGCCGAGCCCGCATTGCCGCCGACCTGGAATACCGACTGCGCGAACCCGTGCCGGCCGCCCGATGCCAATCGCGCCAGTCGCGATGATTCCGGATGAAAGATCGATGAGCCGATGCCGGTGACGGCCGCTGCGAGCAACAGCATCGGAAAACTCCATGCGTGCGACAGCAGCAGCAAACCGATCAGCGTGAATCCCATGCCGCACGACAGCGCATACGGCAGCGGCCGCCTGTCCGTGAACCAGCCCACCAGCGGCTGCAGCAGCGACGCGGTGATCTGGTACGTCAGCGTGACCAGGCCGATCTGACCGAAATCGAGCTGCAGCCCGGTCTTGAGAATCGGATACATCGCCGGCAGCAGCGACTGCATCATGTCGTTGAGGAAGTGACAGAAGCTGAGCGCGCCGAGCACGGCAACGGCCGTCGACGCAGCTTCGGGATGGGTTTCGACGCGGGCGTTCATGAGGCCGATTGGAGCACGCCCGGTCACGGCGGCGCGATAGGCCGGGGGATGAAAGCGCTGCATTCATGCGCGAAACCGGGCGTCGGAATCGGCGAACGGGACGCCTGACTTGCAGTCCTGCTATAAGGAAACGGTCGCGCGAGGCCAGCCCGCGGACAGCTCACAAGAACCACAACAGACGAGGGACACGCGAATGAACTGGTATCTGGACGTACTCAAGAAATATGCAGTGTTTTCCGGTCGCGCGCGGCGCAAGGAATACTGGATGTTCTTCCTGTTCAACATCATCGTCGGTTTCGTGCTGGGCATCGTCGACGGCCTCACCGGCACGACCAGCCTCCAGTACGGAATCGGATTGCTGGGCGGCCTGTACTCGCTCGCCGTCATCATTCCCAGCATCGCGGTCAGCGTACGGCGCCTGCACGACACCGATCGCAGCGGCTGGTGGCTGCTGATCGGTTTCATTCCCCTCATCGGCGCGATCGTGCTGATCGTGTTCTTCTGTCTCGACAGCACGCCGGGCGAGAACCGCTTCGGGCCGAATCCGAAGGGCGCCTGAAATGTGGGGGCTGGCTTCGAGCCGGCCCCTGCACCGGCGCGCTCGCACCCCGCGGAAATACAAGTCAGCATCACGCTCAGCTCGCTGCGGGTCACGAAGTTCTTTGTAGGCGCTCAACACCGCAAAAGAAGCAGGATCTAAGAACCCGCTCCGACTGCGGGCCATGTCCGTCTTCGGTAGAGTCGAGATGTGGCGCGGTGACAGTAGGCTTGGTTTGTCTGTTGCCGTC
>NZ_DAINNK010000128.1:0-9155 GCF_036735925.1 Povalibacter sp. | reverse complement strand
TTCGCACACTGCAGCGCGCTCTTGCGACTGGAAGGACAGGGGGAGGGGCTTGGCGGACCCGGCGACGGCCGGGAAACACTGCGCAGATCGGCACTCTTCAGTCAGTTGGTACGCAGCGACGCGGTGTAGCGAAGCGAATCAGCAGGTGAAGTGGGCACAGGCCAAATGCTGCGGGGACATTCTTGGAGGTCGCGATGCATTCACCGGAGGTCTCGCCAAGACACTCCCCCTGGCCTCGCCAGTCGCCGGCCCGAAGGGCGCGCGCGGCGAGCATGGAACAACCTCAGCGCCAGCGATTCCCACCCTGATCCTGCACCGTCGCGAGCTGATCGCGACGCGGCAGACCCTGGAACGTCGAACCGCGGAGGAAAACTTTCGCCTGGCTGTCGGCTTCGAAGGAACTCGCCGCCCCTTCGATGTAGCTGTTGGCGATGTGCACGATGCCGTCGTGCACCCGAACGCCGGTGCCGGAGGCGACGATGTTGCTGTTGGTGATGTACAGCTCGCAGCCGCCGCGTACGGTGATGGCGTCGCCCTCGACCTGGAGGTTGCGGTTGTCGAGATGCAGCATGCGGCGGCCTTCGCAGATGATCGGCTCCGCGGCGTGCGGGCCTTGCGTTTGCGGCGTCGTGGTCACTGCCGGACCGGCGGAGACGACGCTGATGCCGGGGCCGCTCACGCGCAGCTGGCCGTCGACGCGATCGATGACGTAGGGCTTCGTGTCGTTCGTCGTCGCGACGGATTCGGCGGCTGCCGGCGGTTCGATCGGCGTCGGCTCCACAGCGGCTTGCTGTGGGGTGGGTTCGGGTGCGGGCGTTGCGGGTGCAGTGTCGGCAGGTGCCGGTTGCGATGCCGGCGTCGCCGGCGCGAGCGGCAGCGGCTTGCGCAGCAGCTGCGATACCGGCGCCGCAGCGATTTCCTGCAGCGGTACGGCGGTGACTTCGCCCGTCTGCCGATCGCGCAGCGTGAACACGCTGGCCTTCTCGTCGGCGGCGACGATCTCCACGTCGGGGTTGCGCGCCAGTGCCGAGCGCGCCCACTGCAATTCGGAGCCTTCCTGTTTCGCGCAGGCGCTCGCGAGGGCGACTGCCAGCAGCGGCAGGATCCAGCGAACGTTCCGTGTCGAGGCAGAGCTGCGCTTCATGGGACCCCCGTTTCCGAATTTTGCGGACGGGCTATCTTGCCCCTTCCCCCGCTCGCGGGGGAAGGCTGGGATGGGGGCAGCGGAGAAGGGAAATCAGGCGGATTATGTCGCTCCGCGGCCGGCATGCCAGCGCTTCAGCAACTCGGCTTCGCGTTCCGCCGTGAGGCCAGCCCGCAGCTTCTGCTGCTGTTCCGCGGGTCGTTGGCTCTGCCAGGCCAGTGTGTCGGCGACCGTCACGGAGACGTCGCGGAACTTCATCCCTCTGGCGATGGCGCGTGCCGGACTGACGAGCGTCGCGCCGGCGAATTCGCCGGTCGTCGGCGCCCAGATCGGCAGCTCGTTGCTGTCGAGCAGTTTCTGCTGCTCGATGAACGGCAGATCGACCCAGGTGAAACGCGTGTCCGACTTCGAGATGCGCTTCGCCGTCTCCAGCAGCTCGCCCATCGTCACGGAGCGCGGCGGATTGCAGGCGTTGTAGCGACCGGGAATGCGCTGCTCGACGCACAGCTTCACGAAGTCGGTGAGATCGCGCACGTCGATGAACTGCACCGGACCATCCGGCGTGCCAGGCGCGAGCATCTCGCCGCCGCGGGCCACGCGCACCGGCCAGTAGGTGAAGCGGTCCGAGGTATCTCCCGGTCCGACGATGTAGTGCGGCCGCACGATGCAGGCCGCATCGCCGTAGGTCTTCTCGACCGCCTGCTCGCACAGCACCTTCAGTGCACCGTAGTCCTTGTTGAGATCTTCGCTGCCGGGCGCCGACAGCGTCGCGAGCTTGTAGTCCTCGTCGATGTTCGGCGCCGTGAGATCGGCGTAGGCGGAGATGCTGGAAATGAACAGGTAGTACTGCGTGTGGCCCTTCAGCAGATCGGCCGAGAGCTGCACGTCCTGCGGGAAGTAGCCGGAGTTGTCGATCACCACATCCCAGTCGCGCTGCTTCAGCGCATCGACCTGTCCGCGGCGATCGCCGTGGAGTTGTTCGACGTCGGGGAACAGGCCGGGATTGCGCTTGCCGCGATTGAACAGCGTGAGCTTGTGGCCTGCGCCGCGCAGCGACTCGACGAAGTGCGGCCCGATGAAGCCGGTACCACCGAGGATCAGCACCCGCAGCGATTTCGTCGCCGCGACTGCCTCACTGCCGAACATGCCGGCGGCCAGCGTCGCCGCACCCAGTTTCATCGCATCGCGTCGATTCATGGTCGTGCCTCGAAGAAGAAGGCGAGGAGAGTAACCGCAGACGATGCAAGGATTGCGGCGCCAAAGACGGAGTGAGGCTGGATTGCGACGAGTTGTGCCAAGCGGAAGAGGAATGGCCGCAAAAAGGCGCAAAAGTCTCAAGGGTCAGAAAGACCAACCAAAACGTTCTCTTTTCTTACTTTGAGACCTTTGCGCCTTTTTGCGGCCATTCTCCCTCTCTTACTCCGTAACCGCCGGCGCCACCGCCGCGCCCGGTCCCGGCTTGTTGTACTGCTCCAGCCACTGGCGGTTGGTCTCGTACCAGAACAGCGAGTTCTGCGGTTTGAGGATCCAGTGGTTCTCGTCGGGGTAGTACACGAGCTTGCTGGGGACGCCGCGCTTCTGCAGCGTGTTGAACAGTTCGAAGCCGTGGTTGACGTTCACGCGCAGGTCGAGCTGGCCGTGGATGATGAGCGTCGGCGTGTTGAAGTTCGCGGCGAGCAGGTGCGGCGAGTTGCGGTTCAGGCGCTCGAAGTCTTCCCAGTATTCGCCGTAGCGCTGCTTGGTCGCGCCGAAGTCCGTGGCCGTGTGCGTGTACAGGTCGTACACCGCGGCGTGCGCGACCAGGGTCTTGAACGGATGCGGCTTGCCGAGCAGCAGGGTGGCGAGATAGCCGCCGTAGCTGCCGCCGCCGGCGGAGAGACGGTCCGCATCGATCCAGGGCTGTGCCGTGAACCACTCGGCGGCCTTGATCGTGTCCTGGTAGGGCAGGTCGGCCCATTCCTTCGTGATCGAGTCGGCCCATTCCTGGCCGAAGCCGCTGGAGCCGTGGAAGTTGTGCCAGGCGGTGACATAGCCCCAGTTCGCGAACACCTGCGCGTTCCAGCGCCATTGCGTGCCGTTGGTGATGCCGTTGTGCGGACCGCCGTGAAGCAGCAGGTGCAGCGGCCACTTGCGATCGGGCGTGAAGCCGGGCGGATAGATCACCCACATCTGCACGTCGGCGCCGTTGGCGCCTTTATAGGTGACGCTCTCGACCTTGCCGAGCGTGAGGTTGGCGAGTGCGGCGTCGTTGAAGTCGCTGAGCTTGGTCGCTGCGCCCGTGCGGGCGATGACGCTTACCAGCGTCGGCGGTTCAGAGAAGCTCTCGCGCAGGCCGATGATGACAGGGCCGCTGCCGGCGACTGCGAGTGAACTGAAACTGCTGGCGCCGGTGACGGCGCGCGGCGTACCGCCGCCGACATCGAAGCGGTAGACGCGCCGCGTGCCCGCATCGTCGATGGCGCCGAACAGCGCCTGCGAATCGGGCGACCAGACGATGCCATCGGCCGAGCGGTCCCAGTCCTCGGTGAGATTGCGTGCGGCGCCGCTCTTGCGCTCGAACAGCATCGGGCGCGCGCGGTCGGCGTAGAAATCCTTGATGCGCTGGCTGCGATACGCGAGCAGGCGGCCATCCGGGCTGTACAGCGGCGTGGCGTCGTCCGCGGGATTGTCGGCGGTGATGTTGCGCGGTGTGCCGCCGTCGATCGGCATGACGAAGATGTCGAAGTTCGGATCGATGCCGCTCCTGTCGACATTGGCGGAGAAAGCGATCTCGGTGCCGTCGGGAGAAATGTCGTACGAGTTCTGATCGGCGTCGCCGACGTCGAGCGAATAACCGGAATCGCGCGTGATCGCCTGCGGTTCGCCGCCGTCGATGCCGATCGAGTAGACGTGCGGCTGGCGATCGTCGAGGAAGTGATCCCAGTACGAGAACGGCGCCTTGTCCCAGACCTTCGCCGTCATTTTCGAATCGGCGCGTTCAGTGAGGCGCGCCTGCGTTTCGGGCCAGGTCTTCAGATCCGGCCACACCGAGGCGATGAAGGCGATGCGGCGCGAATCCGGAAACCACTTCGGCGAACCGGCGCCGGTGGGCACGTTGGTGACGCGGCGTGCTTCGCCGCCGTCGACGCGAATGACATAAATCTGCGCTTCCTTGTCGTCGCCGCGTTTGGAGACGAAGGCGATGAGTTCGCCGTCGGGACTCCACGTCGGCGAGGAATCGCCGGCGGTGCCGCTGGTGAGCTGTCGCGGTTTTCCTGACTTGGTGGGCACCAGCCACAGATCGGCGTCGCCCTTGTTCTTGTCGATGTCGTACGTCGTCACGGGCACGACGGCGAGTCGGCCGTCCGGCGAAATCGCCGGTGCGCCGAGCCGCTTCAGTTTCCACATCGCCTCGGCGGTGTAGGGCTCGGCGGCGAGCGCGGCCGTCGCTGCCAACGCGGCGAGCACCACGAACGGGGCGCACAGAAGCAGCGTCGGATACGGTTTTCCCTTAATTCGGCGAGTTGCCGGAACTGTGATGCTCATCAGGAACCTCGACTGCCGTTCGAATTCCAAGAGTGTATCGAAGGTGACGTAAGTTGCCTGCCGGCGCATAAATGGCGCTGCGGTTTCCGTACCTGAGACCTGCATCCATTTCCGCGCGCCGGCCCGATCGTAAGATCCGTCTTCATCGTCGAACGCTGCGCAGCTGCCACGAACATGGATCTGCGCAGTTGCTCAAACCAGCGAGGGTCTCCTCAAAGTGATTCAAGCCAAACATCGCAGCCGTCTTCCGTTGCCGCAGCCCGCCTCGGTACACATCCGCCGTTCCTATGCCGAATCACGATTCGGCCAGGTGCACGTGTGGACGGCGTACCCGTCCGGCGGTGGCTTCGACGAACGCACGCCGCTGCTGTGTCTGCATCATGCCGGCGGTTCGGGCCGCTTCTTCGCGCCGATGCTGCGCGAGCTGGGCGCGGACCGCAGCGTGTATGCCATCGACCTGCCGGGCCACGGCACGTCCGATGCGCCGACCGCGAAGTTCTCGGTGGCCGAGCTCGCCGGTGCGATCGGCGATTTTCTCGACAGCCTGCGTCTGCGTTCCGTCGATGTGTTCGGCTACCAGCTCGGCTCGCTGATCGGTGCCGAACTCGCCATTGCCCGTCCGCAGCAGGTCCGTCGCATGATGGTGTGGGGCGTCCCCGGCTATTCGCCGCAGGATCGCGTCACCGTGCTGCCGCAGGCGATGCGCGAAGACGGCAGCGACGTGATCGAGGACTGGCGTCGCGCCCTCGAGAATCGCGGCCCCGGCGTTCCCGTCAATGCAGTTGCTGAAGATCTGGCCGACCGTCTGCGTGCCGGCGCCTCGGCGGCCCGCGCCGCCGCGGCAATGGCCGAATACGCCGTCGGCGAACGCCTGCCGCTGGTACGTCAGCAGACCCTGGTCATGCGCCTCAAGGACGAGTTCTGGGAAACCGCACCGCGCGCCCGCTCGGCCCTGCCGGCGTCCACGATGCTGGATCTCTCGGACTACGGACAGGGATTCATCAGCGCGGCACCGCAGCGGTTTGCGGCGGTGGCGAAGGAATTTTTCGATCGCTGAATTCGGAATAGCCGCAAAAAGCGCAAAAGGCGCAAAGGTTTCGGATGGGATTCCGGACCTTTGCGCCTTTTGCGCTTCTTGCGGCCAATGTTTTTTCCGAATCTGTCCGGCGTCAGTAGCTTCCGCGCTGCCAGCTCCACGCACACGCCAGCCCCGCAATCACGCACGTCGTCAGCCAGCGGCTCGCAATGAGCAGCGTGGTGCCGGAGCTCATCTGTCCCGCGCGCCCCGTGCTGATCACGGCCGGCGTTGCCAGCATCACGCTGGTGATGCCGCCGAAGATCAGGCCGCGCTGCCACCAGGTCACATCGACCAGCGCCGCCAGTCCCCAGCTGATCCAGAACAGGCCGCCGAGGCCGATGCCGGCGAACAGATGCAGGAAGATGTCGGGGACGTCGAGCTGACGGTTCGATGCATTCGCAATGCGCAGGCGCGGATGCAGCATCTCGGCGATCGACCAGAGCACCGAGTGGGCGAGCAGGCTGACCAGTCCGCTCAAGGCCCCGGTCAGCAGCAGGTAGGAACGCTCCATTCTTCTTCTACAGCTTCGGCAGTTGTTGCAGACCGCCGATCAGCCGATCGATCTCGTCGTGCGAATTGAAGATGTGCAGCGACAGGCGCAGGGCATCGGCGCTCGCCGGCCAGTTCAGCGCGGCCACGTGGACGCGATTGATGCGCGCCAGTGCACCGGCCACTTCGGTCGCGATGCGGCCGGGCATCCGGAAGGTGAGGATGCCGGCCCACATGCCCGGTGCGCTGGGCGTGAGGATCTCGACGCCTGACACCTGCGGCAGTCGCATGCGGGCATAAAGCACCAGTTCGCGCATGCGCGCTTCGATGCGCGCACGGTTCACCTGCTCCTGGAAATCGAGTGCCGCTTCGCTGCCGCGCAATGCCGGCCAGAGCTGCGGCACGACATTGCCGAAGCGGTGCAGCGCCGCCGGCACGTCGTCGTTGCCCGCGGAGCGCGTCGGCGTGGAAATCGGTGGCGACGCGTCGAAACCGCGGGGTTCGGTCGGCCACACCCGGTCCTGCATCTCGCGGCGCGCGAACAGCAGGCCGCTGCCCTGCGATCCGGCCAGCCATTTGTGAAATCCGGTCGCGTAGAAATCGCAGGCCAGATCGTGCAGCTGGAACGTGATCGCGCCGAAGGCCTGTGAGCCGTTCACGACGGAAACGACATTGCGCGTCCGTGCCAGGAAACACAGCTCACGCACCGGCATCACGATGCCGTCCGCATACTGGACGTGATTCAGTACCAGCACGCGAGTGCGTTCGGTGAATCCCGCGGCCATGGCATCGAACAGCAGTTGCGACGTTGCGGGCTGAGCGGGCAGGGCGACTTGCTTGACGACGATGCCGCGGCGGCGTGCCAGCGTCAGCCACGGACTCAGCGCGGCCGGATGTTCCTGAGTCGTCATCAACACTTCGTCGCCGCTCGACAGATCGAGTCCCGCGGCGACGAGGCTCAGCCCTTCGCCCGCGCCCCGCGTGAACAGGACTTCATCCGGGTCGCAGCCGCCGAACCGCGCGAAGCGGCCCGCCAGCCGGGTGCTTTCCACGCTCCAGCGGCTGCCGTTCGCGAACGAGGGCAACTCGTTGCTCTGGATCTCGCGCGCCCGGTATTCCGAGGCCATCGCCATGCGCAGGGTGGGCGCGATGCTGGCCGTGTTCATCCAGGCCTCGCGCACGTCCGTGACCGGCTGGACCCGTACCCATTGCCACAGCTCCTTGGTGATCGCCGGCGGCTCGAACTGCGCATTCGCGACCTCGCCCGTGCCGAGGGCGGCGGTCGCCAGCGCGCCCGTGACAGTGGAAGTCAGCAGTTCGCGGCGGGTGAGACGGGCTGTGGGATCGCGGTCGGAATCGTGCATCGACGGGAGTGGGGCCGGGTGAGGGCCGGTATTATTGCCTACTTTCCTGCTACCGTACCGGGCCTGGCCACGCTCCGTTCACAATGTCCAACGATTATCTCGAACGCATCCTCAAGGCGCGGGTCTACGACGTCGCCATCGAATCGCCGCTCGAAGCTGCGCCGCGCCTGAGCCAGCGGCTCGGCAACGACGTGCTGTTCAAGCGCGAAGACCTGCAGCCGGTGTTCTCGTTCAAGATTCGCGGCGCCTACAACCGCATTTCGCATCTGTCGCAGACCGCGGCCAGCCGCGGCGTGATCTGCGCCTCCGCCGGCAATCATGCGCAGGGCGTGGCGCTGGCCGCGAAGCGTCGCGGCATTCCAGCCACGATCGTGATGCCGCTGGCGACGCCGCAGATCAAGGTGCGCGCGGTGCTCGATCGCGGCGGCGATGCGGTGCTGCACGGCGAGGACTACGACCAGGCGTACGAACACGCCATGCAGCTCATGCGCGAGCGCCAGCTCGCTTTCATTCATCCCTTCGACGATCCGGATGTCATCGCGGGCCAGGGCACGATCGGCGTGGAAATACTGCGCCAGCACGCCGGCGATGAAATCGACGCCATCTTCGTGCCGGTCGGCGGCGGCGGCCTGATTGCCGGCATCGCCGTCTACGTGAAGAGCCTGTTTCCGAAGATCCGCATCATCGGTGTCGAACCGGAAGATGCGGATGCGATGTACCAGTCGCTGCAGGCGCACAAGCGCGTGAGCCTGGAACGCGTCGGCACGTTCGCCGATGGCGTCGCCGTGCGGCGTGTCGGCGAAGAGCCGTTGCGGCTGTGCCAGCAGTACGTCGATGAAGTGATCGTCGTCAGCAACGACGAGATCTGTGCCGCGATCCAGGACATCTTCGAAGACAACCGCGCCATCGTCGAACCGGCCGGTGCGCTCGGCGTTGCCGGCATCAAGAAGTACGTGGCGCGCGAGAACTGCCAGGGACGCACGTTCATCGCCATCAACTCCGGCGCCAACATGAACTTCGATCGCCTGCGTCACGTGGTCGAACGCGGCGACATCGGTGGGCAGCGCGAGGCGACCATTGCAGTAGAAATTCCCGAACAGAAGGGCAGCTTCCTGCGTTTCTGCGAAACGCTCGGCCGGCGCAGCGTCACGGAATTCAACTATCGCTACAACGAAAACGGTTTCGCGCACCTGTTCGTCGGCCTGGCGCTCAATGAAGGTCATCGCGAAAAGGAACAGGCGATCGCCCAGCTACGCGAATCCGGTTATCCGGTCGTCGACCTGAGCGACAACGAGATGGCAAAGCTGCATGTGCGCTACATGGTCGGCGGCCATCCCGGCAACATCGAACACGAACGCCTGTTCCGGTTCGAATTCCCGGAACGTCCGGGCGCGCTGCTGAAGTTCCTGCATTCGATCGGCACGCGCTGGAACATCACGCTGTTCCACTACCGCAATCACGGTTCGGACTACGGCCGCGTGCTCGCGGGCGTGCAGGTGCCGCCGTCGGAGAGCGTCGACTTCGACCTGCACGTGCGGGAACTCAAATATGTGTA
>NZ_DAINNK010000127.1:0-9530 GCF_036735925.1 Povalibacter sp. | reverse complement strand
CCCGCTCAGCACGGCAGGAACGTGAACGCGAGCGTCCCCATGACGAACCAGATGGCCGCGAAGATCAGGCGATAGCCGAACATCAGACGGAAGTCGACGCGCGCGATGCTCGCGCCGACGACGGCCCAGAACGGCGTCAGCAGGTTGCCCATGTGATCGCCGACGCTGAGCGCGAGCAGGCCACGCTGTGCGGAGTGGCCTACCGACTCCGCCGCCTGCACCGTCACGAAACCCTGAATGAGCCACTGGCCGCCGCTCGTCGGAATGAAGAACGACACGACCGCGCTGATCACGACGATCAGCACCGGGAACGTGTACGGCGTCATGATCGGATCGAACATCGATACGATGTGCTCGCCCACCGGCGTGAACTGGATCAGGCCCGCGACACCGGCATAGAGGTGGTAGAGCAGGACGATCGGCCAGGCGAGCCCGACGGCCTCGCGCAACGCGCGAGTAAAGCGCGCGATGTTCCGATGCAGGATGAGGCCGGCCGTCAGCACGATCGTGTTCATCGAGTTGATGTCGAGCGACAGTTCCTTCACGAAGAAATGCGTGTACAGCCAGGCGAACAGCATCAGCACCAGCGGCACGATCACGAGCGGGCTGTTCTCCATCCGCATGGCGAACGTGCGCTCGTGCGGCGGTATCTCTTCTTCAACTTCTTCGGCGACGCTCGCGTGCGCGTCCTGGAATTCGGAAATCGGCCTGACGTTCTTCGGCATCAGCACGATGCCCGCGATCGTCACGACGATCAGGAAGGAGATCACGAGAATGATGGTGGCCGGCGCCCAGATCGTGGTGCTGAGCGGCATGATGCCGGTCGTCTCTTCCAGGAAATGCCCGGGTGTCGCCATGAGCAGCGGCGCGCTGCCCGACAGGCCGAACTGCCAGACCGCACCCGCGCCCGCCAGCGCGCCCATCAGGAACAGGAAGTCGATCTTCAGGCCTTTCGCCTCGGCGTTCCTGCAGAAATGGATCGCCACCAGCGGCGCCAGCGCGATCGACAGGCCCCAGTTCATGTAGGCGATCACGGCCGAGGTCAGCACCGAACCGGCCACGACCTGCGGCACCGTCCGCGGCAGCTGCGAGAGCCGGATGATGGTGCGTTTGAAGAAGGGCGTGGAGCCCAGAATCAGGCTCAGGACGAGAATCAGCGTCATCTGCATCGTGAAGGCAAGCAGATTCCACAGGCCGTCGTAGTAGGCGTTCATCGTATCGGCGAGGGAGGTGCCGATGCCCAACGACATCGCGACAAGGATGATCAGGAGCAGGATCGACGTCGTGATCGCGTCTGGAACGACACGCTCCATGACGGCCGCGAGCCTTTCGACCCACGCCATTTTTTCTTTGCCCGCGGATGCATTCACCGGTTTTTCGTTCGCTGCCACAGGATCCTCAATTTCATGAAGGCTGATGAGAGGCGCGTCATTGTCGTTGTCGGATCGACGCGGCCGCGATCATACACGCGGACGTCGAAGAGGCGCCCGCTGCTTCGTCACGTCGCCGGGTTACACTGGCGACATGCCCATCACCAGTGCGAAAAAGCGCGCGACGCCTCGCCGTACGCTCGCGCAGATTTCTGTCCGCAAACCGAGTGCGACGAGCGCAGAACTCTGGCCGTCGGACGGCGTGATCTTCGACCGGAACTGCACACTCTGTCCGCGGCTTGCGCAGTTCCTGGCGCAGGGACGCAAGGAATATCCGGACTACTATTGCCTGCCGGTGCCGCCTTTCGGCGACCCCAAGGCGAAGTTCATCATCGTTGGACTGGCGCCGGGATTTCATGGCGCCAATGCCACGGGCCGTCCATTCACGGGCGATCACGCGGGGCTGCTGCTGTATCGCACGCTGCACAAGTTCGGCTTTGCGAGCCGGCCAGAATCGATTGCGGCGGACGATGGACTGAAGCTCATCAATTGCCGCATCACCAATTCAGTGAAATGCGTGCCGCCGGAGAACAAGCCGCTGCCGGCCGAGATCCGCACCTGTCTGCGCTACATCAAGGCGGAGCTGGCGCGTGTGGCGGACGGAACAGTGCTGATGGCGATGGGTTCGATCGGGCACAACGCGGCGCTGAACGCGCTCGGGCTGAAGCCGTCGGCGTTCAAGTTTGCGCACGCGGCGGAGCACGCCCTGCCGCGCGGCATGACGCTGATCGATTCCTATCACTGCAGCCGCTACAACACCCAGACGCGCCGTCTGACCGAGGAAATGTTCGACGCCGTGTTCGCGCGTGCCGCCGAGCTGGTCAGGGAAGGCGTGTAAGATGGCGCTTTCCTTACTGTGGGGCCGGCTTCAGCCGGCCTTCAAAGAGTCAGGCTGAAGCCTGACCTGCAGCAGAGAAGGCGCTATGCAGTGCCATTGAACTCCACACCTTATACCTTCCGCTTCCCTTGCCCGACTTCGATTCCAAACCGTTCCTCGCCAACGTCAGCCAGCGGCCCGGCGTGTACCGGATGCTCGCGGCCGATGGCGAGGTGCTGTACGTCGGCAAGGCGCGCAATCTCAGGAATCGCCTGACGACGTACTTCGTCGGCAAGGCGCAGACGGCCAAGACCATGGCAATGGTCAGCCAGATCGCCAATGTCGAAGTCACCGTGACGGGCTCGGAAACCGAGGCGCTGCTGCTCGAATACAACCTGATCAAGCAGCACAAGCCGCGCTACAACGTCGCGCTGCGCGACGACAAGAGCTTCCCTTATCTCTACATCTCCACCGATCACGACTATCCGCGCATCAGCTTCTATCGCGGCAGCCGCAGCCGGATGCCGGGGAAGTTCTTCGGGCCGTATCCGAATGCCCGCGCCACGCGTGAAACGCTGCTGCTGTTGCAGAAGCTGTTCCTGCTGCGGCCGTGCAGCGATTCGTTCTTCTCGAACCGCTCGCGGCCGTGCCTGCAGTACCAGATCAAGCGCTGCTCCGGCCCGTGCGTGGAACTGATCTCCCGGCAGGACTACGCGCAGGACGTCAGCGATGCGATGAAGGTGCTGGAAGGCCGGGGTGCCGAACTGCTCGAAGACCTGGCGCAACGCATGGAGCAGGCGTCGCAGCAGCTGGAGTTCGAACGGGCGGCGCGATTGCGCGATCAGATCCACGGCATCAAGGCGATTCATTCGACCCAGGCCGTCACCCGCAACGCGGAGCACGACATCGACGCGGTCGCGCTGGTGTCGAACGCCGGCGAGCATTGCGTCTCGATCGTGTTCGTGCGCGGCGGGCGCAATCTCGGCAGCAACAATTTTTTTCCGCGCGCCGGTCTGGCAGAGGCGGGCGAACTGCTCTCGGGATTTCTCGTGCAGTACTACCTCGCACGCGAAGCCCCCGACGAGATTCTCATCAGCGAACCCATCGAAGACGCCGATGTGCTGGAGGCGACGCTGTCGGAAAAGCTGGGACGCACCGTGCGCATCCGCAGCAGCGTTCGCGGCGTGCGTGCGCGCTGGCTCGACATGGCGCGTACCAATGCGGACGTCGGTCTCAAGATGCGTCAGGCCACGGAAGCGACCACTGCCGAGCAGTTGCAGGAAATCGCCACGGCGCTGGGTCTGCCCGCGCTGCCGGCGCGTATCGAATGCTTCGACATCAGTCATACGATGGGCGAGAGGACCGTGGCGTCCTGCGTCGTGTTCGGTCCGGCGGGCCCGCTCAAGTCGGACTATCGGCGCTTCAACATCGACGGTATCGAGCCGGGCGACGACTATGGCGCCATGCGGCAGGCGCTCAGCCGTCGCTATGCGCGAATCAAGAAAGGCGACGTGCCGATGCCGGATCTGCTGCTCATCGACGGCGGACCGGGTCAGCTGGCCCAGGCGATTGCAGTGCTCGATGAGCTGGAAATCGCGGGCATTGCCGTGGTCGGCGTGGCGAAGGGGGCCGACCGTCGTCCCGGGCAGGAGCGGCTTTTCTTGGCCCATCAGGAGCTGCCCACTATACTGCCGCCAGACTCTTCCGCCCTGCATCTGATCCAGAGAATCCGTGACGAGGCCCATCGTTTTGCCATTGCCGGTCATCGTCATCGACGCGCCAAGGCACGCAGGGAATCCATTCTCGAAACCGTTCCCGGGCTCGGGCCGCGCAAGCGCCGTGAACTGCTGCGGCAGTTCGGTGGATTGCAGGGCATTTCGCGCGCCGGCATCGAAGACCTCGAGAAAGTGCACGGCATCAGTCGCAAGCTCGCACAATCGATCTACGACACGTTGCACGTGGCAGGTTGAGGCGGTGTCGCCGTGAGCTTTCCCATCGCCAATGTGCTGACGTTCGCGCGGATCGTGATGATTCCGCTCGTGGTCGTGCTGTTCTACCTGCCGTATGGCTGGTCCGATCCGACGGCCGCCTGCGTCTTCATTCTTGCGGCCATCACCGATTCGCTCGATGGCTACCTCGCGCGGCGTCTCGGACAGACCTCGGCGCTCGGCGCGTTTCTGGATCCGGTCGCAGACAAGCTGATGGTCGTTACCGCGCTCATCCTGCTGGTGAGCCACGATCCGCCGCACCTGAAACTGATCCGCTTCGATCCGCACCTGCTCATCACGTTGACGGCTGCAGTGATCGTCGGCCGGGAGATCACCATCTCGGCACTGCGCGAATGGATGGCGGAGCTGGGTGCGCGCGGCAAGGTGGCGGTGTCTTCGCTCGGCAAGCTCAAGACCATCTTCCAGATGACGGGGCTGTCGATGATGCTGTTTCGCAGCGACGTCTGGTTCATCCCCGCGTTCGAACTCGGCGTGTATTGCCTGGTGGCGGCGGCCGTGCTGACGCTGTGGTCGATGGTGGTCTATCTGCGGGCGGCGTGGCCGGCGCTGAGCGATTCGCAGCCGCGGTGAGATGCGGATTTCCAGATTGCCGCACGGTCTCCGATCTTTACCTTGACAGTGCAGCTTGCCGCCCTAGAATAGCCGCCGCTTCAAGCGACCTGCGGGAATAGCTCAGTTGGTAGAGCGCAACCTTGCCAAGGTTGAGGTCGGGAGTTCGAGCCTCCTTTCCCGCTCCAGATTCTCAGCAAACCCCGGATCACCCACCCGGGGTTTTGCGCTTCTGGGGTCCTCATCGGCGTGGCGCCGTGGCGGAGTGGTTACGCAGCGGTCTGCAAAACCGCGTACGCCGGTTCAATTCCGGCCGGCGCCTCCATCGCAAGTCTGACGATATCGGAACCGGCCAGACACGCCGGCTACTGGCGCATCGCCTGTTCGGCAGCGCGCACCAGGAATCCCGAGCGAGTGTCGCCATGCTTCTGCGCGTACTCATCGATGCGTCGCAGAATTCGGGCCGGCACGGTGATGTTGATCTTCTCTGCGGGCCCGAAGTACTTCTCGATCGGCACCTCGACGATTCCCCAGGTCCAGCCTTTGAACTGAGGATCGGCCTGCCAGTCGCTGAGCGATCTCGTCACAGGCACATCGCCGTTGCTCTCGGCAATGATCTCGCAATGAGTCTCGATGGCTTCGCGAGCGTTGTCGAACGCTTCCTCTACGGTGTCGCCTGCGCTGAAGCAGCCGGGCAGATCCGGCACAACGACGCCGAACGCGGTTTTCTTCGTTCCCGTCTCGATTGCGATGGCAAATTTCATCTGGCTTTACCTCATCGGGGCGGGCGGGTCACTTCAGGCCTGCCTGCTTCAGGATCTTGTGTATCAGCCCTTTGCCGAGATCCTTCTTCGGATGAGGCACGGTCAGGTGTCCTGGCCGCGCTGGATGCTGGAACACGTGATGGCTGCCATGAATCGAGCGTAAAACCCAGCCCGCATCCTGCAGCTTTTTGATGAGTTCCACGCTTTTCATTGGTGGGTATAGTACCTACCGATCAACGTCCATTGTCAACACAGCTCATCGACCGACATTCATTGGCTGGTGGCGGTGACCGGAATCGAACCGGTACGACTTGCGTCGGCAAATTTTAAGTCTGCTGCGTCTACCAATTCCGCCACACCGCCGCTGCGTCCGTTCTCGCGCGGCGCGGATTCTACCCGGCGCAGTGCGAGGCCGCATCGGCCCGGGGGCGGCAGGTCCATCTGCTAGACTGCGCCGCGTTTTTTGTTCCGCGCCGACGATTCCAACGATCAGGTATTCACACGCCGGCATGCTGAGCCCTCTCGAGTCCAACGATGCGCGATTCGAAATCCACGAACTGCACCTGTGGCGCGGCGACCGTCATCTGCTTCGCGGCGTTTCCCTTGCATTGAAAAACGGCGAACTGTTGCAGATCACCGGACCGAACGGCGTCGGCAAGACCAGTCTGTTGCGGTGTGCGGCGGGACTGCTGCCGTTCGAGTCGGGCGAGATCCGCTGGGGCGGGCAGAGCGTGACGGCGGATCGCGACGGATACCACCAGCAGCTCGCCTATCTCGCTCACATCAATGCCCTCAAGGCGGACCTCAGCGCGCTGGAGAATCTTCAGTTTGGCGTCGGCATCCGGCATTCGCTCACCACGGAACAGGCGCACGCAGCGCTGCAGCGATTGCAGATTCCGCATTGCGCCGAACTGCCGGTGCGTGCCCTGTCGGCGGGACAGAAGCGGCGTGTCGCCATCGCGCGAATCGTGCTGAGTGCCGCGCCGCTGTGGATACTGGATGAGCCGATCACCAATCTCGATGCGGCCGGCATCGAGCTGTTCCAGCAGGTGATGAGTGAACACCTGGAAGCGGGCGGAATGATCCTCACGGCGGCGCATCAGTTGCTGCTGCAGGGCCGTCCGGGCGTCGACACCGTGGAGCTGCATTGATGCCGACGGGCGCGCTGCAACTCATGGGACTGGTCGTGCGGCGCGATCTGCGGCTCGCCGTTCGCCACTGGGACCAGGTGATCCAGCCGCTGGTGTTTTTCATGATCGTGACGACGCTGTTTCCGCTCGCAGTGAGCCCGTCGCTTGATGAGTTGCGACGGATTGCGCCGGGCGTGGTGTGGGTCGCGGCCATGCTGGCCTCGCTGCTGGCGCTCGAATCGCTGTTCCGTCCGGACGTCGAGGACGGAACCATGGAGCAGTGGACGCTGTCTGGACAGCCGTTGTCGCTCATGTTGCTGGCGAAGACGCTGACTCACTGGGTGCTGGCGGGACTGCCCATCGTGGTGATGGCGCCGCTGGTCGGTTATTCGCTGGGCCTGCCGGAACAGGCCTGGCCGGTGCTGATCGGTTCGCTCGCCCTGGGTACCGGAGCGTTGAGCGTGCTCGGTGCGATCGGCGCGGCGCTGACAGTGAGCGTGCGACGCGGCAGCGTGCTGCTGGCGTTGCTGGTGCTGCCGCTGGAAGTGCCGATCCTGATCTTCGGCGCCCGCGCCGTGGATCTGGCGATGCACGGCGAGTCGGCGGCTGGTCCGCTAAACTTGCTGGCCGCCGCGCTGGTGCTGTTCGTGAGTCTCGGTCCGGCAGCGATGGCAGCAGCCATGCGAATCAGTGTGGAGTCATGAATACCCAAAAAATGACGACGGAGGCACGCACGACGGGCGAGAACCCGCGACCGGCTTCGCGCTGGCTGTGGTTCTTTCAGCTCGCCTCGCCGCCGCATGCCTACCGTCTGCTGGCGCTGTGGCGTCCATGGCTGTTCTGGCCTGCCGTCGTATTGATGGCGATCGGCGTCTATGGCGGATTGGTGCTGGCGCCACCGGATTACCAGCAGAAGGATGCGTTCCGCATCATCTACGTGCACGTGCCCAGCGCGATCCTGTCGTTGACCGTCTACGTCATGATGGCGGTCGCCGCAGCCATCGGCGTCATCTGGCGCATGAAGCTGGCGCACGCAGTTGCCGCGGCCTGCGCTCCCATCGGCGCCTGGTTCACGGTGCTCGCGCTGGTCACGGGCTCGGTCTGGGGCAAGCCCATGTGGGGCACCTGGTGGGAATGGGATCCGCGCCTGACCTCGGAGCTGATCCTGCTGTTCCTTTATCTCGGTTACATGGCGCTGCGGAGTTCCTTCGACGACCTCCAGCGTGCCGATCGCGCCAGCGCCATCCTCGCCATCGTCGGCGTGGTGAATGTCCCCATCGTCAAATACTCCGTCGTCTGGTGGAACAGCCTGCACCAGGGGCCCAGCCTCTCGGTGACCCAGCTGGACAAGCCCGCCATCGCCGGATCGATGGTGTGGCCGCTGCTGCTGCTGATCCTGGCATTTGTGCTCTACTTCGGCGCCGTGCTCTGTACGCGGGTACGCACCGAGATCCTGCAGCGGGAGCGAAACACTGCCTGGCTCAATGAAGGCGGTCTGTAATCATGAACTTAGCTGATTTTCTTCACATGGGCGGTTACGCGGCGTACGTGTGGCCCTGCTACCTGCTGACCGCCGCGGTGCTGATCGGGATGGAATGGATCAGCCAGCGTCGGCTGAAGGCCGCGCAACTGCTTGCCCGGCGACGTGCACAGGCGGCGGGGAGCCAGGCATGACGGCCCGCCAGCGTCGCATGCTGCTGGTGGCACTCATGGTGATCGGCGTGGGCGCCGCCGCGGCCTTTGCCCTCAGCGCCTTCCAGGACAATCTTCTCTACTTCTATTCCCCATCGGACGTGACCGCCGGCAAGGCGCCGGCCGATCGCACCTTCCGCGTCGGCGGGATGGTGACCGAGGGCAGTTTTCACCGGCCGACCGGCAGCATGGAAGCGACGTTCGTCCTCACGGACTATTCGCACAACGTGACCGTCCGCTACAGCGGCGTGCTGCCCGACCTGTTCCGCGAAGGCCAGGGCATCGTGGCCCGCGGCAAGCTCGACCCGGACGGCCGTTTCGTGGCCGAGGAAGTGCTGGCGAAGCACGACGAGAACTACATGCCCCCCGACGTCGCTGACAGCCTGAAGAAGCAGCATCAGGACGCGGTCCGGAAGTCCCAACCCGCGACCTGAGCAATCCATCATGACCGTCGAGCTGGGCCACTTCGCGCTGATCCTCGCGTTCTGTCTGACGCTGCCGCAGGCGTTCTTCGGCCTCGCCGGCGCCGCGTGGCGCAAGCCGCACTGGATGGCGCTGACCCGCAACGCAGTCGTCGGACATTTCGTGCTGACGGCCATCGCCTTCGTCTGCCTGATGCGGGCGTTCTATCTGAACGACTTCTCCGTGCTGTATGTCGCGCAGAACTCGAACTCCGAGCTGCCGACGATGTATCGCCTGGCCGCGACCTGGGGCGCGCACGAAGGATCACTGCTGCTGTGGCTGCTGGTACAGGCAACGTGGACGCTCGCGGTGGCGGCTTTCAGTCGCTCGATTCCCGAAGTCGTGACGAGTCGCGTGCTCGGCGTGCTGGGTTTGATCAGTGCCGGGTTCGCGCTCTTCATTCTGACGACCTCCAGTCCGTTCGAGCGGCTGTGGCCGGCGGCACTCGACGGTCGCGACCTGAATCCGCTGCTGCAGGATCCCGGACTCATCATCCATCCGCCGATGCAGTACACGGGCTACATCGGCCTGTCGGTGCCGTTCGCGTTCGCGATTGCGGCGATGCTCGAAGGCAAGCTCGATTCGGTGTGGGCGCGCTGGGTGCGGCCGTGGACGAATGTCGCCTGGGTGTTCCTCACGTGCGGCATCACGCTCGGCAGCTGGTGGGCGTACTACGA
>NZ_DAINNK010000126.1:7892-9610 GCF_036735925.1 Povalibacter sp. | reverse complement strand
GCTGCGCGGAGGAAGAGATGCATCGCTCGACCTCATCTCATCGTCAAGGCTTCTCCCTCCCAAACCGATACGTCAGCGTCGCGCTGCCGAGCGCCTGTTCCTTCACCAGGTTGAGCACCGTCGGCGAATCCGCGTCCGCGGGAACATCGATCTTCTCCACCTTCAGCGCGTACACCGTGTACGTGTAGTTGTGTGGCGGTTCGCCGGGAGGCGGGCAGGAGCCGCTGTAGCCGGTCGCACGAAATCCATTCTTGATCTGGACGGCACCGGCCGGCAGCTTCGAGCCGTCGACGTTGCCCGCATCGCGCGACAGGTTCGTCGTCTGCGCCGGGAGATTCACGACCAGCCAGTGCCAGAAGCCGCGGCCGCGGATCGCATCCGGGTCGAACAGCGCCACTGCGAAACTTTTCGTTCCTGCCGGTGCATCGTTCCAACTCAACGCTGGCGACTGGTTGCCGCCCGTGCAGCCGAACTTGTCGTACACGAATTCCTGAGCGAGCGGTTTGTCCGGCCCGACTTCGGAACTCGTCAACGCGAAATCGCCGGCGTGTGCGGCGAACGTCATGAAGCCCAGCGACAGCAGCATTCCCCTGGTCGAAATCATCGTCATCTCCTTGGGTGGTGCGAGCGGCCGTATCGTCGCGCGATTGAGGAAGGAGGAATGCAGAGATTCGCAAAGGGCTTTCCATGAATACGTATGTAGGCCCTCGAACCCGCGGCGCCTCGCTCGCTAAGCTCCCCGCCGACGAACATGAATCGAGATGGGGGGCTCATGACGCATGCGTCATGGTGGCGCGGCGCGGTGATCTACGAGATCTATCCGCGCAGCTTCAGCGACAGCGACGGCGACGGCGTCGGCGATCTGCAGGGCATCATCGACCGGCTCGACTACGTGGCGAGCCTCGGCGTCGACGCCATCTGGATCGCGCCGTTCTTCAAATCGCCGATGGCGGATTTCGGCTACGACGTGTCGGATTACCGCGATGTCGATCCCATGTTCGGCACGATGGCTGACTTCGAGCGGCTGCTCGCGAAGGCGCATCGACTCGGGCTCAAGGTGATCATCGATCACGTTCTGAGTCACACATCGAGCGAACACGCGTGGTTTCGCGAGAGCCGCGCGAGCCGCGACAATCCGAAAGCCGACTGGTATGTGTGGGCCGATCCGCGGCCGGACGGGACACCGCCCAACAACTGGCTGTCCATTTTCGGCGGCGTCGCATGGAAGTGGGAGCCGCGACGCGGCCAGTACTACCTGCACAATTTCCTGTCGTCGCAGCCCGATCTCAATTTCCACAACGCCGAAGTCCGCGCGGCCGTGCTCGACAATCTGCGGTTCTGGCTCGACAAGGGTATCGATGGCCTGCGGCTCGATGCGGTGAACTTCTGTTTCCACGATCGCGAGCTGCGCAGCAATCCGCCGAAGCCGCGCGAGGCACGCACGACGCGGGGATTCAGCGCCGACAATCCGTACGCGTATCAGTACCACCATTTCGACAAGACGCAGCCGCAGAACCTGGCATTCCTGAGTGAACTGCGCGCGTTGCTCGATCGATACCCGGGGACGGCGGCGCTCGGTGAAGTGTCTTCAGAGGATTCGCTGGCGACGATTGCCGAATACACCAGCGGCCAGCGCCTGCACATGGCCTACAGCTTCGAGCTGCTGTCGGACGATGCGACGGCGGCGCATCTGCGTGCGACGGTGGAGACACTGGAGA
>NZ_DAINNK010000126.1:0-7792 GCF_036735925.1 Povalibacter sp. | reverse complement strand
TTCTGGCCGAATTTCAAGGGCCGCGATGGCTGTCGTACGCCGATGCCATGGAACGATGGCGCGCATGGCGGATTCTCCAGTGTCGCCCCGTGGTTGCCGTTGGCGAAGGAGCATCGTGATCTATGCGTATCCCGGCAGGAGTCGGGTCCCGATTCGACGCTGAATAACTTCCGTTCATTCCTGCGCTGGCGTCGCGAGCATCCGGTGCTCGTGAGCGGCGCGATCCGTTTCCTCGATGTGCCGGAACCCGTCGTGGCGTTCGTCCGCGGCGAAGGTGCGGACCGCATGTTTGCGGCCTTCAATCTGTCGTCGCATCGCGTCGAGCTCGAACTCGCGGAGCTTGCACCGTATCGACAGATTGCCAGTGCGGGCGTGTTTCAGGGCGAACTGCAGGGACAGCACTTGTCGTTGCCGCCGCACGCCGTCGTGTTTGCAGCGGTGTGAATGAAACGAATGAATACGTATGTAGGCCATTGTTTGCCTCGTTGCGCCAGTCCTACGATTTCCCGCAACGAACGATCGGCAGGGGGATGCATGAGGTTTCGACCGAATCGTCACGACGCATGCAGGTGCTTCGCCGCATGAATGCTGCGGGCATCCATCGGCTGTGCGTACTGATATTGCTGGCACTCCAGCTCGGGCTGGCCCATGCGCAGTCTGCTGCGACGGTGTCTTCGCCCGGTGCCGTGCTGAGCGTGATCGTGAACGTCAATGACGAAGGCCGGCCGCAGTACGCCATTGCGCGCAAGGGCAAGCCGGTGATCGATGCATCGCGGCTCGGCTTCATCCTCGCCGACGCGCCCAAGCTCGAACGGAACTTCGTCATCGATTCGCAGCAGACCCGCAGCAGCGATGACACCTGGGAACAGCCCTGGGGCGAGCGACGCTTCGTTCGCAATCGTTTCAATGAGCTGCGCGTGCGCTTCACGGAGCGCAACGGACTGAAGCGCAGTCTCGACGTGACGTTCCGCGTCTATGACGACGGCGTCGGCTTCCGCTACGAATTCCCCGATCAGGCCTCGCTGCACACCGTCAATATCGTCGAAGAGCTGACGGAGTTCGATGTCGTCGATCCGGCCACCGCGTGGTGGATTCCGGGCGGCGAGTGGAACCGCTACGAATATCTCTACAGCACGACGCCGCTCGAGGAACTGAGCCAGGCGCATACGCCGGTCACGCTGCGCACCGACGCCGGACTGCACATCGCCATTCACGAAGCCGCGCTGGTGGATTACTCGGCGATGTGGCTGCGTCGTGTGGAGGGCCAGCGTCTGAAGACTGTCCTGTCGCCGTCGGCATCCGGACCGAAAGTCGTTCGCACTGCGCCGTTCACGACGCCATGGCGCACGCTGCAGATCGCCGACAGCGCCGGCGGGCTAGCGATGTCCGACCTGATCCTGAATCTCAACGAGCCCAACAAGCTCGGCGATGTGTCCTGGGTGAAGCCCTTCAAGTACGTCGGCATCTGGTGGGGCATGCACCTCAACACCCAGACGTGGGAAGCCGGCCCGAAGCACGGTGCCACCACGGCGAACACGAAGCGCATGATCGACTTCGCGGCGAAGAACGGTTTCCGCGGGGTACTGGTCGAGGGATGGAACAAGGGTTGGGAAGCGGACTGGTTCGCGAACGGCGAGAGCTTCAGCTTCACCGAGGCTTATCCCGATTTCGACATCGAACAGCTCGCAGCCTATGCGAAGAAGAAGGGCGTACACCTGATCGGTCACCACGAGACCTCGGGCAACATCGCGCACTACGAAGAACAGCTCGAAGCCGGACTCGATCTCTATCAACGTCTCGGCATCGATTCGGTCAAGACGGGTTACGTTGCCGATGCCGGCGGCATCAAGGCGAAGGCCGCGGACGGCAGTCTCCGTTTCGAATGGCATGACGGGCAGGTGATGTCGCGTCATCACCTCAAGGTCGTGACGGAAGCGGCGAAACGCCACATCGCGGTCAATGCGCATGAGCCCATCAAGGACACGGGCCTGCGTCGCACCTATCCGAACTGGGTGGCGCGCGAAGGTGCGCGCGGCATGGAATACAACGCGTGGGGCTCGCCGCCGAATCCGCCGGAACACGAATCGATTCTGGTGTTCACGCGCATGCTCGGCGGGCCGATGGATTTCACGCCAGGGGTGCTGAGCCTCAAGGGCCGCGATGGCCTGCAGATACAGTCGACGATCGCCAAGCAGCTCGCGACGTACGTCGTGCTCTACAGCCCGATCCAGATGGCCGCGGATCTGCCCGAGAACTATGAGAAATATCCGAAGCCGTTCCAGTTCATCAAGGACGTGCCGGTCGACTGGTCGCAGACGCAGGTGCTGAACGGCGAAGTCGGCGACTTCGTGACCATCGCGCGCAAGGATCGCAACAGCGACGACTGGTACATCGGCAGCGTGACGGACGAGAACGCGCGAACGGTTACGGCCAAGCTGGATTTTCTGGATGAAGGCCGTCGCTACACCGCGCAGATCTACCGCGACGGCGAGGGCGCCGACTGGAAGGCCAAGCCGCATGCCATCGCCATCGAAACGCGTGAGGTGACGCGCGACGACACGCTGACGCTGCCTCTCGCGGCAGGCGGCGGTGCGGCGATTCGTTTCGCAGCAGGAAGACGCTGAGAGCGCTCTTACCGATTCATTGAAATGACCGGCGCTCGCAGGCGCCAGACAACAGGGGGAACGACGATGAGTACATACAGGCAGACGGCACTCGCGGGTGCAGTGCGCGGAGCACTGCGTTTGCAGTCGAACATGCTGTTGGGCGCCGCACTGATGGGCATGAGCGCGACTGCCACGATGGCGCAGGACACGGCAGCGGACGTCGAGGAAGTCATCGTCACGGGCATCCGGGCGAGCATCGAGAGCGCGATCTCGGTCAAGAAGAACGACACGTCGATCGTCGAGGCCGTTTCCGCCGAAGACATCGGCAAACTGCCGGACTCCTCGATTGCCGAATCCATCGCGCGGCTGCCGGGTATCGCCGCACAGCGCACCAACGGTCGCGCGCAGACGCTGTCGATCCGCGGTCTCGGCCCCGACTTCACCGTGACGACGTTTAACGGCCGCGAGCAGGCCACGACGAACGACAATCGCACGGTCGAGTTCGACCAGTACCCGTCGGAGCTGGTGAATCAGGTCAAGATCTACAAGACGCCGGATGCGGGCATGGCGTATCAGGGCATCGCCGGCACCACGGACATCCAGACGGTGCATCCGCTCGACTTCGGCAAGCGCACGGCCGCAGTGACCTATCGCAAGGAATACGACGGTCAGGAAGCGAACATCCCCGGCCTGGACCGCGATGGTGATCGCGCCAACGCCACCTACATCGACCAGTTCGCCGACGGCACGCTGGGTGTGGCGCTCGGCCTGGCCTACAACAAGACTCCGTACCAGGCACAGACCCGCGAACCGTGGGGCTACGCGGATGCGCCGGGAATGCCGGGCGTCAAGGTGATCGGCGGCGACAAGGACGGCGTCCAGTCGTCCTACTACGAGCGCATGGCCTACATGGCCGTGGTCGAGTACAGGCCGACTGATCAGTTGCACATGGTGCTCGATGCCTATCACTCGGACTTCAAGGAACTGCAGACCATCCAGCGTCTCGAGTACGGCACGATCTGGTCCGGCGCGACATTGACCAATCCGGGTGAAGTCGTGAATGGCCGTGTCACTTCCGGCACGTTCACCAACGTGCCTTTCCAGGTCGTCGAGAACTACAACAACGACCGCCGGGCCGATGTCGATTCGATCGGCCTGAATACGCAGTACGACATCAACGACTACTGGGGCGTGAACCTCGATCTCAGCTACTCGAAGGTCGAGCGCGACGATCTGCGTCTGGAATCCACGGCAGGCAATGGCAAGGCCGCCATCGAGGGCGTGTATCCGGATCCGTCATTCATGGCGCAACCGGAAACCATCTCCTTCACGACGGACGGCAATGGCATCTCGCACCTCAACCCATCGCTCGACTACAGCGACTACGACACGATCTTCCTGACCGATCCGGGCAACTGGGGCGGCGGTCCGCGTCGTTCGGGCTTCGTGGGACACCCGAAGATCGAGGACGAGATCAAGGCGATCCGTCTCTCGGCCAATCGCACGCTCGACTCGTTCATCGACAGCGTCGGCTTCGGCGTCAACTACGCAGAGCGCACCAAGGACAAACAGAACTGGCAGAGCATCCTGTGGCTGCCGGGGGACATTTCCCACGCCGCGATTCCGGAGCAGTACCGCACGGGCATTACCGATTCGTCGTTCTTCGGCACGCCGCACGGCATCGTCGGGTACGACGCCCTGGGGATCTATCGCAGCGGTTTCTGGCAGCCGATCGACGCCATCGACGATCCCAACGCGAACATCAACGACCGCATCTCCGACGTGACCAACACGTGGAAGGTCACCGAGAAGCTCACGACCGTGTTCCTGAAGCTGGGAATCAATACCCAGGTCGGCAGTCTGCCGCTCACGGGCAACATCGGCCTGATGAGCGTCACGACGGATCAGTCTTCCGACATCGGCTATACCTCGGGCACGGTCATCCCGGGCACGACGGATCTCAACTATTCGATCGTCACTCAGGGCGACAAGTACACGGACGTGCTGCCCAGCCTGAACCTGGCGCTCGAGCTGCCGAATGACATGAAGCTGCGTTTCGGCGCTGCGATCACGCAGGCCCGCCCCCGCATGGACGACCTGGCCGGCGGCGCAGGCTACACGGTGCAGCCGAACGGCGCTCCGGTGATCGATGGCGGGGACACGTATTACTGGAAGCGTTCCGGCGGCGGCAATCCGGAACTGCGGCCCTGGGAGGCGAACACGTTCGATCTGTCGCTCGAGAAGTATTTCGAGAGCCGGGCGTACCTCTCGTTCGCGATCTACTACAAGGACCTGACGACCTACATCGTCAACAGCTCGAGCATCACGAGCTTCGAAGGCGTGCTGCTGCCGGACCAGACCTCGCCCGACGATCCGACGATGTACACCGAAGCGGATGCCAATCGCACCGGCATCTCGACAGTCAAGGTGAACGACAGCGGCGGCTGGATCCGGGGTGCCGAGTTCACGGCGTCGGTGCCGTTGTCGCTGTTCGCCGATGCGCTCGACGGATTCGGTTTCATCCTCAGCGGCGCGAAGAACGACTCGAAGATCACGATCAACGGCGCGGAAACGCCGGTGCCCGGCCTGTCCGAGGAAGTCGTGAACTCGACGCTGTACTTCGAAAGAGGCGGCTTCTCGGCGCGCGTGAGCAACCGCTATCGCGGCGATTTCGTCGGCGAAGTGCCGGCGTTCGATTCTTCGCTGACGCTCAACACCGTCAAGGCCGAATCGCTGATCGATGCGCAGGTCGGGTACTCGTTCGGGGCGGGGGCGCTGGAGGGTCTGAGCCTCAGCCTGACCGGCACCAACCTGACCGACGAGCCGTTCGTACTGAGCGCCGTGGGCGAGGATTCGTATCAGCTCGTGAAGTATCAGAAGTACGGTCCGGTGTACTCGTTCGCCGTCACCTACAAGTTCTAGGGACGTCGAGTCTTGTTCCGCTCCCCCCTGAGCAGGACTGCGCACCCGCTGGCATGATGCCGGCGGGTGTGCCTCTTTTTTCATCGTGGCGCGGCAATGAATCAGGAAGTCAGATCGGTCGTCATTGCGGGCGGCGGCACTGCCGGATGGATGGCGGCGGCCGCTCTCGCCCGCGTGCTCGGGCCCAGGCTGCAGATCACGCTGGTCGAATCCTCCGAGATCGGCATCGTGGGCGTCGGCGAGGCCACGATCCCGGCCATCGCGCAGTTCAACCGCATGCTGTGTATCGACGAGGACGACTTTCTCCGGTCGACGCACGGTACGTACAAGCTCGGCATCGAATTCGTCGACTGGTACGAGAAGGGGCATGCCTACATGCATGCCTTCGGGCCGGTCGGCCGTGACCTCGCCTATGTCCCTTTTCATCATTACTGGCTTCGCGATCAGGCAGGCGCGCTGTGGGATTACAGCCTGAACCATCAGGCAGCGAAGCAGGCGCGATTTGCGCGGCTCGAACGGGTGCCTGATACGCCGCTCGCCGGACTCACGTGGGCCTTCCATTTCGACGCGTCGCTCTACGCCGCCTACCTCTCGCGTCTGGCGCAACACAGCGGAGTGCGGCAAATCGACGGCGTCATCGCGGATGTGCGGCTGGACCCGGAGAGCGGTGACGTCCATGCCTTGCGGCTGACCGATGGACGCGAACTGGCGGCGGACTTCTTCATCGATTGCACGGGCTTTCGCGCCCTGCTCATCGGCAAGGCCCTCGGCACCGAATACGAGGACTGGTCGCAGTGGCTACCCTGCGATCGCGCGTGGGCGGTTCCATCGCGACGTGTCGATCCGCTGCTGCCGTATACACGTGCCACGGCTCGCGAGGCGGGCTGGCAATGGCGGATTCCGCTGCAGCATCGCACCGGCAATGGCCATGTCTACAGTTCGGCGCATATGAGCGATGAGCGTGCGCGAGAAACGTTGCTGGCGAATCTCGAATCCGAGCCACTGGCCGAGCCGCGGCTGATCCGCTTCACCACCGGCAGGCGTCGTCAGCTCTGGAACCGGAATGTCGTGTGCCTGGGGCTCGCGAGCGGTTTCGTCGAGCCGCTCGAATCGACCGCGATCCATCTCATCCAGGTCGCGATCCAGCGACTGATCCTGCTGTTTCCGCATCGCGGCGACGTCGAGGAACGGCGTCGCGAGTTCAACCGGGCCGCGGCCGCCGAGTACGAGTACATCCGCGATTTCATCGTGCTCCACTATCACGCGAACAACCGGCGCGGCGAGCCGCTGTGGGATGCGTGCCGGAACCTGTCGATTCCGGATTCGTTGCGTCACCGCATCGAGTTGTTCCGCGAGACAGCCGGCATCTTCTGCGCCACGGACGATCTCTTCCAGTTGACGAGCTGGCTGCAGGTCCTGTGGGGTCAGGGAGTGCGTCCGCGGGAAACGCATCCATTCGTTTCGACCGTGGCGCCGGGTGACCGTCAGACCTATCTGCAGGATCTGCGTCGGCTGATCGATCATGCGGCCCGGCAGTTGCCGGGTCACGCAGACTTCATCGCGCGGCATTGTGCCGCCGCGACATGAACATCGAGAGAGGGCAGGGGATGAGCTTCGACTGGCGACCGGCCCGCGCAAGAACGTGCGCGGCCTTCACTCTTCTCGCTGTGCTCCAGCTGTTGCTGGGTGTTGCAGCTTACGCAGCGGACGCGAGTCGCCCGCTGGCGCGGCAAAGTCCGGACTGGCTGCACGACGCCGTGATCTACGAAGTGTTTCCGCGAGCCTTCTCGCCGGGCGCGGATCTGAAGGGAGTGACCGCGCAGCTGGACAGACTGAAGAGTCTGGGTGTCGACGTCGTATGGCTGATGCCCATTCACCCCATGGGCAAACTCAAGGCGAAAGGAAGCCTCGGCAGCCCGTATGCGGTGCGTGATTACGATGCGATCGATCCTGCCTACGGTACGGCGGAAGATCTGAAGGCCCTCGTTGCCGCCGCCCATCAGCGCAACATGAAGGTGTTCATCGACATCGTCGCCAACCATACGTCGTGGGATTCGGTGCTGATGGAGAAGCATCCGGACTGGTACAAACGCGACGCCAGCGGTCGAATCGTGCCGCCGAATCCGGACTGGGTGGACGTCGCCCAGCTCGACTACTCAAATCCGGCACTGCGCCAGTACATGAGCGGAATGCTCGTGCGCTGGTTGCGGGACTTCGATCTCGATGGTTTTCGCTGCGACTATGCGGCCGGCATCCCGCGGGAT
>NZ_DAINNK010000125.1:0-9628 GCF_036735925.1 Povalibacter sp. | reverse complement strand
GTCTCCGCCAGCAGCTCATTCACCTGCTGCGTGAACTCCTGCACGTACTCATCGTAGTGCTGCCCCGTCGCGGGGCCGTTGAACCCGGTGTGCACGTTGCGGATCTTTCCCTGCCGATCGATCAGGATGCTGGTCGGATAGCCATAGACGCCGCTCAAGGTCGGCAGTTTACGCTCGGGATCTTCGTCGTCGGCGACACCGGCAATCAGCGTCGGATAGTCGATGTGCAGATCGCGCTGGTAGCCGCGCACGGCCGCGGCCGCCCTGGCGAACTCGCCATGACGCTCGAACATCAGCGCAATGATCTCGAAGCCGCGATCCTTGTGCTCCTGGTAGAACGGCACGAGGACGGCCGCTTCGTCATGGCAGTTGGGACACCACGTACCGCCCAGCGTCACGAGTACCACCTTGCCGCGGAAGCGTTCGTCGCTCAGCGACACCGGCTTGCCGTCGACATCCTCGAAGGTGAAATCGAAGCGGTCTGACTTCAGTGTCGTGGCGATGTGTTCGAGTTCTGCATCCTCGTTGCGTTGCGCCGAGACTTTCTCGTGACCCTTGAGTCCCTGCCAGTACTCGCCGACCAGTGCGCCATTCTCGATGCGCAGCTTGTAGAGGTACGCAAGACCGCCGGCGAACGTCGACAGGTGCACGTCGTCGCCATGAACCTGGCCTTCGAGGAATCGATGATCGCCGGTCGGCGTCATGACCGTGCCCGTCACGCGGTCGTGGGTCTGCTCGAAGATCGCAACGCCTCGTGATGTCTTGCCCGCGTCGTCGGTGAACGTGACTTCCCAGCGGCCCGCCACATCCGCGTTGTCGGTGGACGATTCGGCGTAGAAGCGCCCTGTCTCGCCCAGCGTGGCCTTGAACGGAATCACCTGCTCGACGCCGCCGGCCTTGATCAGGGTGACCGCGCCTTCGAGACGGTCGCGATGCATCGTCGCGCGCAAGGAGTTTTCGTATCCGGGAAACATCGCGGCGAGTTCGCCGTCGCGTAGCGTGACATTCGGGACGCGGGTGCGCTCGCGGCCATTGATCAGATACAGCACCACTTCATCGCCTTCGCGCGCCACGTCCAGGCCGAACGGTGCCGGTCCGCCGGGCAATTCGAGCGTGGCGCGATAGTGGCCGATCGTCGGCGTGCCGACCTGGCTGCTGCAGGCGCCGATGCACAGCAGCGCCAGACTCAGGAGAAACGAGCGAAGCAGGATCATGACGCGATTTCCGAAAAGACCTGTCGTCACTCTACCGACGAAGATCGGTTGCGCAAAGTACGGGGGCCGCGCGGCGCGAACCCTGATTTACCGGGCGGAACTGGCCTTTGCGAATGTGCGTTGTTTCCTGCAGGAGTGGGTCCTCCCATTTTTCGCAACTCAACTGGCGCGTGCGGCAACACGCGATGTGGAGATCGATCATGAGCATTTCCTCCGGATCATCGATGCTGATCGCCGCTGCGACTTCATCGCTGCTGATGCTGTCGGCCTGCGGCGGCGTGAACGAGATGACCAAGCAGCGTGTGGCGCGTAGCGAAACCGCAGTCAACCAGGCCCAGGCGACGCTGGGCAACTCTGAGGCCGGCGCCATCGAGCTGCAACAGGCGAAGGACTACTTTGCCCAGGCGCGCAAGGCCGTCGATGACAACGACGAGGTCAAGGCCGAACGCTATGCGACCCAGGCCGAGCTGAGCGCTCAGCTCGCCGTCGCCAGGTCGCAGAACGCGACTGCGCGCAAGGCCGCCGATGAACTTCTCGCGAGCATCCAGACGCTGCGGCAGGAAACGAACCGGCCCGCGGCGCAGCCCTGACGGCGCAACTTCTTCGAGGTCCGACCTATGAAACGTACACACCATCTCATTCTCGGCATCGCGGTGGCCGCAGCGATGGCTGCTTGCAGCTCGACACCCGATCAACCCATTGCCGAACTCGAAACCGCACGCGCAATCGTGCCGCAAGTGGAATCTTCGCCGCGCGCCGGCGTTGCTGCGGAGAACGTCGCCAATGCCCGCAAGGCACTCGATGCCGCCAACGGCATGATGGAGAAGGGCGGCAAAGTCGAGGACATCCGCTATCAGGCGACATTGGCGGCAACGAACGCGCAGATCGCCAACGAAAAGATTCTCGAAGCTCAGGCCAAGGAAGAGATCCAGAAGGGCGAGGCCGAACGGCAGGCCGTGCTGGCGCAGGCCCGCGACCGCGAAGCCGATGCCGCGCGACAGCGGGCGCAAAGCCTCGAACAGGAACTCAAGGATCTGAAGGCACAGAAGACGGATCGCGGCCTGGTGCTGACGCTCGGCGATGTGCTCTTCGACACCGGCAAGGCCACGCTCAAGCCCGGCGCGTATTCGACCATCGATCGCCTCGCGCAGGCGTTGAAGGAAGATCCGAATCGTCGCGTGATGATCGAAGGTCACACCGACAGCGTCGGCTCGGATGAATTCAACCAGCAGCTCTCCGAGAATCGCGCGCTCTCGGTGCAATCGGCACTGATGCAGCGGGGCGTGTCAGGCAGCCAGATCAGTTCGCTGGGCAAGGGCGAAAGCACGCCGGTGGCCAGCAACGACAATGCGGCAGGACGTCAGCAGAATCGCCGTGTCGAACTGATCTTCACGGAAGAGACCGGGCAGCGCGTGGCGACGGATCAGTAGTCGAACTCTGCGGCCTGTCTCTCTCGATGATGGAGAGAGGCAGGCCGATTGCATAGAACCAGGTCGTATAAGAATCGGAGAAAACTCACGGAAGAAGTCTGACGCAATGTCGGACTTGCGCCCCGAAAGGCGTCCCGCCCGTGATAGCATGCGCCCCGCGTCGGAACGCACTCTTCGAATGCCGCACTAACAGCGGCACGCCGTTCCGTCCTCCACGCCCCCGCATCCGGCGCCGATCGTGCAGCCCGCGGGTTCTGAAATGGCAAGCTCCGGGAGAGCCATTCATGAAAAAGAACTACGTCGACATCAATCTGTCGAAGGCCAACTTCAACGACATCTACGTACAGCCCGATCCGCGCAGCTACTTCTCGGCGCTCGGCGCGCTCGACTACATGATTCCCGATCTCGCCGAACCGGTCATCCGGCAGATCCTGTCCTCGTTCGTGCAGGCGCGCGGGCAGACGCCCAGGGTGCTCGATGTCGGCTGTTCCTACGGCATCAACGCCGCCGTGCATCGCTTTCCGGTCAACTTCCATTCGCTGCGCGGCCGCTATACGCGTCGCGAAATGATGGCGCTCGATACCGACGAGCTGACGCGCCTCGACCGGAATTTCTACGCAAGCTGGCCCGAGATGGGACAGGCGCGGTTCATCGGCCTCGATGTATCGGAGCCCGCGGTGAACTATGCGAAGCAGGTGGGTCTCCTCGAAGACGGCGTCGTCGCGAATCTGGAAACCGATCGCCTGACGGCGCCGCAGGCCGCGGTGCTCGGCAGTGCGAACGTCATCCTGTCGACGGGCGCCGTCGGTTACGTCACCGAGCGCACGTACGCCCAGGTGCTCGATGCGATGGATACTTCGCCCTGGGTGATATCGTTCGTTCTGCGCATGTTTCCTTTCGAGCAGTTCATCCGCGCTTTCGCGGCGCATGACATGGTGACGGAGCGGCTCGCGGGCGCCACGTTCGTGCAGCGTCGCTTTCGCGATGCCGACGAATTCAGGAACAGCCTGGACCGGCTCGCCGAACTGGGCATCGACACCGCCGGCTTCGAGGCCGATGGCCTGCTGCATGCCGACCTGTTCCTGTCGCGACCGGTGGAAGAAGCGCGCGCCATGCCCATCGATGAAGTGGTGACGGTGGCAAGCGGCCGCAACCGGCCGGTGGGTGCGCGCTACGTGCAGGTGGAAACCGGCCAGGGAACCCTCATCGCGCTCGAGCCGTGAGTGCCGCCGACGCCTTCATCCGGCTCGATCGCGTCAGTGTCGCGTTCGGACCGGTCACGGTCGTGCACGACATCGAGCTGTCCGTGCGTCGCGGCGAATTCATTGCGCTGGTCGGCGCTTCGGGCTCGGGCAAGACGACCACGCTCAAGGCCATCAACCGGCTGGTCGACATCAGTGCCGGCGACGTCGCGGTGGACGGCACGTCGGTGGCCAGCATCGAGCCATACCGGTTGCGGCGTCGGATCGGTTACGTGTTCCAGGGCATCGGACTGTTTCCGCATCTGTCCGTCGCCGAGAACATCGCCATCACGCCGCGCCTGCTGAAGTGGAGCGAGGCGCAGATCGCAGCACGCGTGACGGAACTGCTGGAACTCGTGGACCTGCCACAGACGTTCGCCACGCGCCGGCCCGCGCAGTTGTCGGGCGGCCAGCGCCAGCGCGTCGGCGTCGCGCGTGCGCTGGCGTCGCGTCCCGCCATCATGCTCATGGACGAACCGTTCGGCGCGCTCGATCCGCTCACGCGCGATCAGCTCGGCACGCAATATCGTCGTCTGCACGAGCAGATGCAGTTGACCACCGTGATGGTCACGCATGATGTGCTCGAAGCGCTGTTGCTGGCCGATCGCATCGTGGTGATGCGCGACGGACGCATCGTGGCGAACGAGGCGCCGCACGAGCTGCTGATCGGCCATCACGATGCAGGCGTGCGCGCGCTGGTGGACATGCCGCGTCGTCAGGCCGAGCGCGTGCAGGCGCTGCTGCAGGTGCGCGCCGTCAACGGCGCAGGTCCGCAATGAACGAACGATTGCTGGCGGCGTGGCATCTGCTGCCCGCCTACCTCGGCGAGCATGTGCTGCTCAGTGCGTCGGCGCTGACGCTCGGCATCGCCATCAGCCTGCCGCTGGCGTTGCTCGCGATTCGCAGTGCGCGAATCCGCTGGCCGCTGCTGGCCGTCGCCAGTCTCGTCCAGACCATTCCGAGCATCGCGCTGCTGGCGCTGTTCTATCCGCTGCTGCTGGCGCTGTCGGCGCTGTCGCAGCAGATGTTCGGCGTCGGCTTCTCCGCGCTGGGATTTCTGCCGTCGCTGCTCGCGCTGACGCTGTATTCGATACTGCCCATCCTGCGCAACAGCATCACCGGCGTGATGAATCTCGATCCCGCCGTCATCGAAGCGGCGCGCGGCGTGGGCATGACCGACGCGCAGCGGTTGTGGCGCGTCGAACTGCCGCTCGCGGCGCCCATGATCATGGCCGGCGTGCGCACGTCCGCCGTGTGGGTGATCGGCACGGCGACGCTGTCGACGCCCGTGGGCCAGACCAGTCTCGGCAACTACATCTTCTCCGGCCTGCAGGTGGAGAACTGGGTCGCAGTGCTGTTTGGCTGCGCCGTGGCGGCGCTGCTGGCCCTGGTGGTCGACCAGTTGCTCGGCCTGATCGAAGCCGGAACGGTGAAGCGCAGCACCTGGCGCGTGAGCCTCGGGCTTGGCCTGCTGATACTCGGCTGCGCTGTCGCCGTGGGACCGCGACTGGCGAAAGACGCGCCGAGCTATGTGGTCGGCGCGAAAAGTTTCTCGGAGCAGTACATCCTGTCGTCGCTGCTCGCCGATCGCATTCGCGAACAGGGCCAGCCGGCGATCCGCAAGACCGGGCTGGGGTCGGCGATTGCTTTCCGCGCCCTGGCGGGCAACGAAATCGATGTCTACGTCGACTACTCCGGAACGCTCTGGGCCAACGTCATGCAACGCACCGATCGGCCATCGCGGCAGATCGTGCTGCGCACCACCGCGCAGTGGCTGCACGAGCGCTACGGCGTCGAACTGCTCGGATCGCTGGGATTCGAGAATGCCTATGCGCTGGCGATGCGCCGCCGCCATGCCGAGGAACTCGGCATCCGCACGATCCGCGATCTCGCCGCGCATGCCGCGAACCTGAAGATCGGCGGCGACTTCGAGTTCTTCGCGCGACCGGAATGGAGCGCGCTGCGCGATCACTACGGACTGCACTTTGCGGCGCGCCGCCAGTTCCAGTCCACGTTCATGTACAAGGCGGCATCGAGCGGCGAAGTCGACGTGATCTCGGCGTTCTCCAGCGACGGCCGCATCGCGGCCGAGGATCTGGTGGTGCTCGACGATCCCGATCAGGTACTGCTGCCGTACGACGCGGTGATCCTGCTGTCGCCGCGACGGGCCGACGATGCCGTGCTGCGCGCGGCGCTCGAACCATTGCTGGGCAAGGTCAGCATCGAACTCATGCGCGAGGCCAACATGATGGTCGATCGCGAGAGCGACAAGCTGACGCCCGCTGCCGCGGCGCGCTGGCTGGTGCAGCAGATCGACGCGAAGTCGCAGTAGCGGTTCTGCCGCGGCCGTTCGTCCCAGCCAGCGAGTCACGAAGAGCGGACTGCGTCAGCGCTTGTCGGCGTCGTGACTGAAGTGCCGTGGAAGATCCATCGAATCATGGAGCAGACGAAGCACTTCGATGACATCCGTGCTTCCGCGTGCGACGCGAAACATCACGAAGTGCCGCCCCTTTCGATCCTGTCGAGCTACGTGGAGACTGCGCAGTCCTTTGAGAATGTCATCGCGGTCATGCGCGCCGGGGATTGACGGTCCTTCTGCCAGGGCTTCGATTGCCAGGCCAATCGTCTCGGCATACGCAATCGATTGCGCCTCGCCAAAATGTTCGATCGTCCACGCGATGATCGATTCGAAGTCCCTTTCGGCAGCAGCGGCAAGGCGTACCCGCCAGCGGCGCTGGGCGCCGGTCATCGCGAACGGGCGGACGCAGCTGCGCGCGCGGCAAGCGAGTCCAGGTGCCGTCGCAAATCCGACATGCTGCTGAACTCGCTAAACCGGCCCGCATCGATGTCGTCTGTTCCGACGCGCGCGGCGTCGCGGAGTGCCTTGAGCCGGGCCTTCTCTTCGGCGGCGCGACTCTCGACGAGGCGCAGGCCTTCGCGCAGGACTTCACTGGCGTTCTGATAGCAGCCTTTCGATACGAGTTCGTCTATCAGCGCTTCCTGGTGATCCGTGAGGACGACGTTGCGGGTGCCCATGTGCGTTTCCCGGAGGGAAGAGAGAGTGGCATATTATGCCATCGTCCAGGCCGCGGCCAGACGCGCTGCACGGCTGAACGTCAGCCCACCCACACCAGCGCCAGCAACGTCACATCGATATCGGACTTGCGCGGCTTGATCTGCACCCGGTCGACCGCGGCCACGGCGGGATCGAACTCGCCCTGCAGCCGACTGGTTTCCTGTTCGAATTCGTTTTCCAGATCTGCGTGGCGCTGCTGCAGCACTTCGAGGCTCTCCTGTGCGCGCGTGACGTCGTCGCTCTCGCGACCGATGCGCCCGGCGCTGCGTGCGGCCGTGCCGACCCGTCCCATGTTGGTCGCGCTGATTTTCTTGCGCCCGAGGAACGCGCCAAGGATGGACGTGCCGATGCTGATGGCGGTGGACATCTTCTGTTGCGACAGCTGCGAGCTTTCGCGCTCGACACGATCCTGCGCGCGGCGGATCTGGTCCTGCAGCGTCGTCAGGCGGGGGGCGTATTTCTTGCGCAGGGCTTCGACCGCGGCGTCGCGCTTCTCGCGCAGGTTGAGCGCGATGCGTGCACGGAAATCCGCTTCCGACATGCCGGCGGCAGAAGTCGCGCCGAGCATGGCGTTGCGGAAGACGTCGAGTCCCGCCGACTCATAGACGTGCGCTTCGAGTTGCTTGCGCCAGGACTTGTAACTGTCGGCGCGCAGCAGCGACGCCGGAGCATCTGCGTACGCCGCATCGGCAGGCGCTGACTTCTGCAGCTGCGCCTTGAGATCGCCGCCGGTTTCGGCCTGCGACCACTGCGGTTCCGAGTCGACTTCGACCGGCACGAGATACGAGCGCGTTTCCCAGGCGTCGATGCCGGCCGGTGCATTCACGAAGTGCAGGCGGACCTGGCCCAGGAGGTGCGGGACATAGCGATTGCCGGTGTCGCGGGGGAGATAGAACTCGTCGATGCCGGCGGGGATGACGGGTTTGGTGATGGTCGCCGCGGAAGAGGCCCCCACCCCGGCCCTCTCCCCTCGCTGGGGGATCTCCGGCGCGCTTCGCACGCCTCCTCCCCGCTCGCGCGGAGGAGGGGGTGAAGAAGTGGAGGGGGAGAGTCTGGCGATCTCCGGCAGCGTCAGCGGTCCGCGCAGATACGACAGCGCCCAGCGCGTGCGGAACAGCACGGGCGCATCGTCGTGCGCATTGCGCATCAGGAACACGCGGCCGGTGAGATTGGCGAGCAGCGCTTCGAGTTCGCTCTTGTTCAGGCCGTCACCGGCGCTCACCAGGCCATCGATGACGCGCGCCTTGTCGCGCTCGGTCTGCAGCCGGCCGATGAACCAGGTGCCGGCGTTCGAGAGTCCCTTGTAATCGAGATCGACGGGATTCTGCGTCGCCAGTACGACGCCGAGGCCGAAGGCGCGCGCCTGTTTCATCAGCGTGAGCAACGGCTGTTTCGATGGCGGCATCGCCGTCGGCGGGAAGTAGCCGAAGATCTCGTCCATGTAGAGCAGCGCGCGCAGGCTCGACGTGCCGGACTGGCGGCGCATCCACGCGACGACTTCGCCGAGCAGCAGCGTGACCACGAACATGCGCTCGGCATCGTTCAGATGCGCGATCGAGATCACCGCGATGCGCGGCTTGCCGGCGTCGGTGAACAGCAATCGCTGTACGTCGAGCGGCTCGCCCTGCATCCAGGCCGCGAATGCGGGCGAGGCGATCAGGTTGTTGAGCGACATGGCGAGCTGCAGGCGTTCCTTCGCGGGATAGAACGTCTCCAGGTCGAACACGCCGACCTTGTCGAAGCCCGGTTTCTGGATGCCCTGGATCAGCGCCGCCAGATCGAGATCGCGGCCCGCGCTCCAGGCCTGATCGAGCAGCGTGGACAGCAGGATGTGTTCGCGGCTCTGCAGCGGATCGGCTTCGATGCCGACCAGGCTCAGGAGGCCGGCGACGGTCGAGCCGATGCGTTCGCGCAGCGCGCCGGCATCGGTACGCAGGTCCTCGCCGGGGGCGCTGAAGGAACGCAGCACCGACAGCGGCCGGCCCGAGGTGCTGCCCGGCGTGTAGATGGCGACGTCTGCCGCGTCGCGAAACCGCTGGATGCGCTGGCCATCCTGGCCCCAATCCGCCAGTCCCTTGCGCCAGGTGTCGGCGGTGGCAGCGGCATAGCCTTCGGTCGATTGCCCCTTGCGGGCGGCCTCGCCGGGGTCGACCCACGGCGCGAAGTCCTCCGGCCGCAGCTGCGGGAAGGTGAGCAGCAGGTTGCCGAGGTCGCCCTTCGGGTCGATCGCGATGGTGGGGATGCCGTCGATCGCGGCCTCTTCCAGCAGCGACAGGCACAGGCCGGTCTTGCCGCTGCCGGTCATGCCGACGCAGACGGCATGGGTGGTCAGGTCGCGCGAGTCGTATAAGAGGAGATCGGGCCGGTCCGTGCCGGTCGCGGGGTCGACTTCGCGGCCCAGGTAGAAGGAACCGAGTTTTTCGTAGGCGGGGAGCGTGGGCATGAGGCGGTGACCGGTGGCGGAGGGCGGGCGGACTGCATTCTTGCCGGTCGACCGCGACTCGTCATCCGTGTCTGCCTTCCCCTTGTGGGGCCGGCTTCAGCCGGCTCTTTTCGGATGTCAGGCTGAAGCCTGACCCACAGAAAGAGAGGGTCAGGGTGGGGGCCTCTCTCTTACTGTGGGGCCGGCTTTCCCGCGGGATTTCCTTCGGTCACAGCCGGCCTCTT
>NZ_DAINNK010000124.1:0-10030 GCF_036735925.1 Povalibacter sp. | reverse complement strand
TGCCCGATTCGCATCGCGGGTCTTCTGTTGACCCCGGACGGCTGGTCAAAGCCCCCTGACTCCGCAAATCCGGCTCGGACGATACTCGTCAGGCATCGTTCTGCCCGCAAACCCCACGCCGAGCGGGTCCACCACCGCTGAATCCACCCCCTCACCCCTCCGCGGCCTGCAATGAGTACAGCCGCACTCGGTGCGCCGTGTCAGCGGCGCAATGATCGTCAGCAATGAGTTGAGTTCAGAACAGCGACCGCTGCGGCGGCGCTCGCGCACCCAGCGGCAGTACGTGCTGCACTTCATCCGCAACCGTCTTGTCCAGATGCGACAGGATCTTCGCAATGATCCCGGGCGCTTCGATGCTGGCGATGATCTTCAGCTTCCCGCCGCAGCCGGCGCAGGCGTCGATCTCGATACCGAATACGCGCTTCAGGCGCTGCGCTCAGTTCATCGCCACATGACGCGGTGTCGGAGGGTCATCCTGCTGCTTCATCGCCCCCACGCCCCGCCGCGCCGGCGTCACCACCGCACGCAGTTTGCTGTGCGGGGCAAACACCCCATGAAATCGGGTCAGGTGCATTCGCGGCGGCGGCACCAGCGCTGCAAGCCGCGCCATCAGCTCCAGCGGTGCGATGCAGGAAGTGTTTCGCGCGATCGGCCGCTTGTCGCGGTCGAGTATGACGGTGCTGATCACCGGTGAGTCGGGTACCGGCAAGGAGCTGGTCGCCCGGGCGCTGCATCGGCACAGCCCGCGCGCGAACAAGGCGTTCATCGCGCTCAACACCTCCGCGTTCACGGCCGACCTGCTCGAATCCGAGTTGTTCGGGCACGAGAAGGGATCGTTCACTGGCGCCGATCATCAGCGCCGCGGTCGTTTCGAGCAGGCAGACGGCGGCAGCTTGTTTCTCGATGAAATAGGTGACATGTCGGCCCGGCCAATCTTCAGGATGAATGGACGCGACAGCTGAATGCATGGGCCGAGAAGCGTCTCGCCACGGGGGCGACGCCGCTGCTCGATGACGCCATGCCCGAGTTCGAGCGCACGCTCATTCGTGCCGCGTTACGCAAGGCGGAAGGCGGGCGGCAGGAAGCCGCACGTCTGCTCGGCTGGGGCCGCAACACGCTTACGCGCAAGCTCAAAGAGCTGGGGATGGATGAGTAGCGCTTGCGCGCAACGGCATCTCGATTCGAAAACGCGTACCAGGGTCGGCCGGCTCCAGCGAGAAAGCGAAGCCGTGATGAGTCAGGATCTCCTTGACCAGCGTCAGCCCCAACCCCTGACCCTGTCGCTTGGTGGTGAAGAACGGCTTGAACAAGTTCGCCCGCACCTGTTCATCCAGCCCGCTGCCGGTATCGTTGACGGTCAAAGCCACTGTATCGCCGTGCCGGCGGGCGAGGATGTGGATCTCGCCATCGCGTTCGATCGCTTCGACGGCGTTCTTGATCACGTTCATGAGCACCTGATCCATCTGCGCCCGGTCCATCCAGAGCAGCGGCAGATCCGCATCCGCTGAGATGTCGAGAACGATGTTGCGCGCCTTGAGCTCGGCGCTGAACATCGTCCGCAGGGCGCGCAGCAGATCGCATACGTCGATTTCCTCGCACTGCGGCTCCGGCAGCTTGACCAGATCGCTGAAGCCCTTGGTGAACTCGTTGAGGCTGCGGTTGCGCGTGATCAGCACAGCCAGCGCGTTCTCGTAATCGATGCGATGTTCCCTGCAGGCGAGCTCCGCGGCGTAGCTCCGGCAGGACTCCAGCAGCGAATTGGTGGCCGCCACCGTGTTGGTGACTTCGTGCGAGATCATGCGAATGAGCTTCTCGTAGGTCTCGCGTTCGCTGCGATTGAGCTCCGCGGTCAGCTCATCGATCAGCAGGTAGGAGCGAGCGAACCCTCGATCCGTGAACTGCGCCCGCTGGCAGCGCAGCCGTCGTCCATTCGCATCGGTCAGCATGCGGGTCTCATCCAGGTCGAGCGCGGCAAGCGCGGCGGCGAGCGCCGAATCGATAGCCGATAGCGATCGCCCGATCAGGTCGGTATCGGCTTTTCGGCCGAGCAGCTCGAGCGCACGGGGGTTGACCAGCGAGATCCTGCCGTCGAAGTCGAAGATCACGATCCCGCTTGGCGTCACGGCGAGAAAACGGTCGAGGAACCCGCGCTGCTCGCCGAGCCGGAGCCACTCCGCTTGCAGATTCTCCAGCATGCGGTTGTAGGCGTGGATGATGCGATCGATCTCCCGCTGATTCACGGGTGGATAGCGCGTGCCGAACTCGCCGGACTCGATGACCTCGACGAGATCTCGCGCCACCTCGTTCGGCCTGAACGCGGTCCTGATCCAGCGGATGCCGGCGCACAGAGAAAGCACGAGGACGATTTCGAGCGCAAACAGCCACCAGCCGAGCGCCTGCCGCTGCCAGACCAGGACAGCGCCTACGAGCAAGTGTAGGGCGAGAACATAGGCGCAGAGCCTCGACTTCAGAGTCACGGCGCTTCGATCTCGTGCTTCGCGAGCCGCCGGTAGAGCGCCGCCCGGCTCAGGCCCAGCAGCTCGGCCGCGCGCGTGATGTTGCCCGCCGATTGGCTCATGGCGCGTTCGATCATCAGCTTCTCGACCTCATCGAGCGGCAGCACGTCGCGGTCGAGCCGGCTTGTTGGCGCCGGTTCCTCGGCGCGAGCTGTGGTCTCCAGATCCGCCCGGGCAAGAAGAGGCCGCGGCGACATCAGCGCCGCTCGCTCGACGCAATGCTTCAGCTCCCTCACGTTTCCCGGCCAGGGTTGCGCGCCGAGCCAGCGGACGGCGTCGGCGGCAAGCTCGATCTCGCCCAGTCCGTAACGCGCACGAGCCTGGCGCAGATGATGGGCCGCGATCAACGGAATATCGATGGCGCGCTCACGCAATGGAGGCATGACGAGCTTGATCAGGTTCAGCCGGTAATAAAGATCCTCGCGAAACTCGCCCAAGGCGACCAGCCGCTCGAGATCGCGATTGGTCGCGGCCACGACACGGAAATTCGACCGGCGGCGCTCGCCGTCACCGACGCGTTGAAAGCTTTGATCCTGCAACACGCGCAGCAGCTTGATCTGCGATGTGCGATCGATCTCGGCGACCTCGTCCAGAAAAATAGTGCCCCCATCGGCCTGCTCGAAGTAGCCGGCGCGGTCGCGCTTGGCGTCCGTGAACGCGCCGCGGGCGTGGCCGAACATCTCGCTCTCGAACAGCGACGGCACGATCGCTCCCATGTTGACCTTGACCAGGGGTCCGGCGGCGCGAGTGCTGTTGGCGTGGATGGCGTTGGCGAGCAACTCCTTACCCGTGCCGCTTTCCCCCGTGATGAGAACCGCAGCGTCTGTTCGCGCCACGCGCACGACGTGATTGAGCACGCGCACCAGCGCCGGATCGCGGCCGAGGATCTCGCTCAGCTCGAACTGCTTGTCGAGCGATTCGCGATCGGCTGCGGCAGGCGGCCGCTCGCCGAACAGGCTCAGTGCGGTTCTGAGCACGCGCACCAGGCGCTCGTTGTCCCAGGGCTTGGTGACGAAATCGGCGGCACCGGCTTTCATGCCTTCGACAGCCAGCGCAATGGAGCCCCAGGCAGTGATCAGCACGACCGGCACGGCGCCGTGATCGCGTCTGATCGCGCGCAAGAGATCCAGACCCTCCTCGCCCGTGGTCGAGCGCGAGAAGTTCATATCCTGGATGACCAGATCGATGCTCCGCTGCGCCAACACCTCGAGCGCGGCGGCGGGCTCGGCCGCGACAACGAAACGGAAGCCGTTCTGCTTCAGCAGCAGCTCGAGTGACGCGGTTACAGAGACGTCGTCATCGACTACGAGTATGGTCGCCGTCATCGAATTCCTGCGGGAACTGCACGCTCACTCATAACGTAGCGCATCGGCAGGCTCACGGCGCGACGCGAGCCAGCTCGGGTAGAGCGCGCCGAGCGCGACGAGCAGCAGAATCAGTGCCGCTGAAATCACGATGGCGAGCGTCGCTGCGGCCCAGTCTATGCGCCGCACGAGCTCGAGCAGCGGAAACTGTATCGCCACCGCGATCCCGATCAGGATGCCGAACGCGCCGACCATCAACATCTCGAGCTGGATCTGCCGCCGAACCGAGCCCGCGGCCGCGCCGAGCGCCCGCCGCAGGCCGATCTCCTGGGTGCGCCGCACGACATCCTGCCAGAGCACGCCGATCAATCCCATGACCACGAGCGCGATGAAGAACACGGCAATCGTGGCGGCTATTTTCAGCGGCAGCAGCGTAGTCGACAGACTGCGCTCTCGCATCTGCGTCCACGGTGTGACGGACGCCACCCACCCCGGCGCAACCGATTCGATGGTCGCAACGAGCTGCTCCTCGAAGCTCGCATCGGTTCCCGGGGCAACCTGGAGCAGCAGGGAAAAGGTCGGCCCGCGCTCGTCGTCGGGCTCGTACCGTTCGATCACATACGGAACCGTGTCCGAGAGCTCGCCTTTCTGCCGGAAGTCCTCGATCACGCCGACGATCCGAACTTCCCTGCGCTGCGCCCCACGCCCTTCCGAGCCGGGTGGGTCGATGCGCTGGCCGATCGGCTCGACACCCGGTCCAAATGACTGCTCGACGAAGGCACGATTGACGAGCACGGCGCGATAGCCCTGCCCTTCGTCCGCGGGACCGAACCAGCGGCCATCGACGAGCTCGACATCGATGGCCTGCAACGCCGCGGCCGTGGTTCGGTTTATGTGCGCCGACAATGTGGCGTCGCCCGCGCCCCTGAACTCACTCCTCCACTCGCTGTCGCTGTAGGGCACCGTCATGATCGGCTCGACCACTTCTGTCCGGGGCAGAGCCCGCAATGCGGCCAGGACGTCTGCAAGCGTGCCCGAGTGGGATTGCCGGCTGAACATGCTGCCGGCGTAGGCCGTGTTCGTGGCCCCGATGTTCCACATGTTCTCGTAGACGAAACCGAGCGGGCGCTGATAGTTGCTCCAGAGATTCACGGCCAGCGCCGTCAGCACGAAGGTGATGACAAAGGCGGCCGCAATCTCGACGACGAGCAGCCGATTGGCGCGGCGGCGGTTCCAGATGAGCGTGAGCGCGTGTCTAAGCATGCTGAAGTCCTCTCAAGGCCGCCGCCGGCTCGAGCCTCGCCATCTTCCAGGCGGGATAGGCTCCCGACAGCACGCCGAAGATCAGAATGAAGATGAAGCCGGCGACGAAGACGGGCGCGCTCAGCGTCAGCCGGCCGTACGTGAACAACGTGGCGTTGAGATAAGCCAGCACCAGCGGCGCGATCGCGAAAGCGAGCAGCCCGCCGAGCGCGCAAAGCACGACGTTCTCGAAGATGAACTGGCCCGTGAGCGCAAGCCGCGAGGCGCCGGTTGCCTTGCGCAAGCCGATCTCCGGCGCGCGCTCGAGCATCCGCCCGATATTGAGATTGGCCATATTGATCGCGGGCAGCGCCATGAAGAGCAGCGTGATGGCGCCGGCGAGCGCCAGAAACTGAGGCACCCGGTCGTCGGCGAATTTGTCGTCGAAGCCCGAGCTCATGTTGCCGATGATGAAGCTCGCGAGCATCCCGAGCGGCGTCCAGGCCACGGAGACAGCGCGGTCGAACCGATGGGGGTCGTCGGCGGCCACGAAGCCCTCGAGCGCCTGCTTGAACTCGTTTTGCACGGCCGCGCGCTGCGACGGATCGTCGACGTAGAGCATGATCTGGCCGCCGAGGATCCACTGGTCCCGGTAAGTCTGGCTCGTCGTCAGGGGCACCCAGATATCGGAGTAGGCGAGACGGCTGATCTCGGCCTCGTCCGCGACGACGCCGACGACCTCGTACGAGTCGCCCCCCGCGGTGATCTTCTTGCCGATCGCGGACTCGCCCGGAAAGTATGTGTTTGCCGTCGTCTCGTTGATTACGGCGACGAACCGTCCCTGGTCGATGTCGTCCGTCTGCAGTACGCGCCCGTCGAGGACATCGAAGTCCAGGATCTCCCAGTACGGCGCGTCCGTGCGGCGCAACTGGGAGGTGACCTTACGGCCGTCGAGGTATGAGATCGTGGGGTTGGGAGTGGTCGCGAAGCTGACTTTATCCGGCGTCTCGAGCGGCGCCGCGTAGCCCTCGTAGAACTTGTAGCCCGGTCCGCCGACAAGCTCGCTGTTAGGCCCCGTCAGCAAGATGCGGACGATCGACACGATCTGATTCTGACGATGCTGTGCGCCGGCGGGACTCACGAAGCTGTCGAAGATGGCGAAAGCAACGACCAGCACGGTCAAGGTCAAGGCGGCGCCGAACAGATTGACGAAGGTCAGGAACCTGCGCCTGAGCAACACGGCCAGCGCGATCTTGAGGTAGTTGCGTAGCATGGTTCTTCCTCGAAAGCCTCAGTGAACCAGCTGGCCGTCGAACAAGCGGAAGATCCGCCGCGTGCGGTCGGCCTTGGCCTGATCGTGCGTGACCATGATGATCGTCGTGCCTTGCTCGGTGTTGAGCCGCTCGAGCAGACCCATGATCTCTTCGCTCATCTGGCTGTCGAGATTGCCGGTCGGCTCGTCGGCGAGCAGCAGGCTCGGCTTGCCGACGATCGCGCGCGCGATCGCCACGCGCTGCTGCTGGCCGCCGGAGAGCTCGGTCGGGAAGTGGTTGACGCGATTCGCGAGGCCGACGACCGCGAGTGCTTCGAGCGCAAGCCTGCGCCGCTCGCGCCATGCGCCCTTGCGGTAGAACAGGGGCAGCTCGACGTTGTCGATGACGCGCAGATCCGGAATCAGGTGGAACGACTGGAACACGAAGCCGAGCTCCTGGTTGCGGATCGGTGCAAGCTGCGCGTCGCCGAGGCCGCTCACCGCGCGTCCCGCGAAAGTCACCGCGCCTCGTGTCGGCTTGTCGATCAGCCCGAGTACGTTCAACAGCGTGCTCTTGCCGCAGCCGGAAGGTCCCATGATCGAGACGAATTCACCCGGGTCGATCGTCAGGCTGACGGCCTGGAGCGCCACCGTTTCCATGCGATCCGTGCGGTAGATTTTCTGCACTTCGGACAAGGCGATGAGCGGTTCGGGCATGAAGGCGATCCTCTGAAGACTTCTGAATTACCTGACACGAATTTCCGCGAGCCCCGCGTAAGCCGAGGTATCGGAGACGATGACCTGGTCGCCGGCTTCGAGACCCTCCATGATTTCGATGACCTGGCGTCCGCTCATACCGAGCCGGACGCGCGTGCGCACGGCGCTTCCCTGCTCGATCACGAAGAGCTCGGTCACACCGGCACGCTCGAGCGCCGGGCCGCGGCGCAACTTCAGCACGTCCGGTTTCACGGCGGTGATGATCTCGGCATCGACGCGCAGATTGATGTGCAAGGCGGGCGCGGTCGGATCATCGAGCTCGATGAACAGCGCGAGACGTCCGCTGTCGGCCGTGGGCAGGATCCGCGCCACGTAGCCGGCGAACTCGCTCGTCGACGAACGGATCCTGACGCGCTGTTGAGGTGCGAGCGTGGATCCGTAGAAATCGGAGACGCCGGCTTCGACGCGGAACGCATCGGTGGCTGCGATAGTTGCCAACGCCTGACCTTCAGCAACCACAGAGCCTTCGTCGCGGACCAGGTCAGTGATGATTCCGTCCATGGGCGCCGTGACTGCGGAGGTGGCAACTCGTCGCGCCTGATCCGCACGCTGCTTGTCCAGGATCGACAACTCGAGCCCAAGCCGCTCGAGATCGGCCTCGCGCCGCGCCTCGAGGCTCACGATCTTCTTGTCCACTTGCGCGATCTCGACCTGCACGCGCTTGAGGTTGAGCTCGGCCTCGAGAAGGTTGGATGCCGAGACCGCGCCTGTCGTGCCGAGCTTCTGCAGGCGGCTCAGCGCAGCTTCGCGGCTTTCGAGATCGATGCGCAGCAGATCGCGCCGGCTGCGAGTTTGCCGTACCACGTCGACACGCTGAAGGTCCGCGCTTCGGCGTTCCGCTCTCTTGAGCGAAAGCTGCTCTTCCAGATTGCTGAGGGCGAGGGCAGACGCCGTCGTATCGAGCTCCATCAGAATCTGGCCGCGGCTCACGGCCGCTCCCAGCGACACGCGGACCGAGCGAACGGCGGCACTGACCGGGCTCGCGATGATCTGCTCGGAGCGAGGCACGATCGTGCCCGTGGCGGCTATGGTCGCTTCGAGCGGACCGCGCTCGACCACGGCCACGCGCACATCCGCAAGCTCGATCGAGGGTCTCAGGTAGCGCTGCCCTGACCAGCCGAGCGCCGCCAGAACGCCGGCCGCCAGAGCGACCTTGCGGCCGGCTCTGAGCCACGGGCTCCATCGTTGGCGGGAAGACAGGTCGCGATCCATGCCGCTGCCATTGCAGATGTCGCGCCAACTCCTCGGCACACGCGCACAGCAGTTGGAAAAGCCAGCTCAACCGGGGACTTGCGCTTGCGATCAGGTGACTGTCGTAGCCGCTCGACTCCCCCCGCGGTTGTCCGCGATCGAACGCACTGTTCGAGTTCGCACACTCCTGCCCGAACAGGTGGAGAGCCGCCGCTGCTGACTCGACGCGATCCGACGCGGACGCTCAGCAGGCTTTGGTGGAAGTGATCGCGGCTTCGAGCGGTGGATGCGCGGATGAGGTGCCGATGATGTCGGTGACGCGGCTGAAGCCGTGGCGCGCGAGATAGTCGGCGATGCCGGCGTTGATCTTCTTGCACACCAGCGGATCGTAGAACAGAGCGGTGCCCACGCCGACCGTGGTGGCGCCCGCGATCAGGAACTCGAGTGCGTCGTTCGCGGAAGTGATGCCGCCCTGCCCGATGATCGGCACGTTGTGTTTGGCGGATAGGAATTTCAATCCACCTGCCCGATTCGCATCGCGGGTCTTCTGTTGACCCCGGACGGCTGGTCAAAGCCCCCTGACTCCGCAAATCCGGCCCGGACGATACTCGTCAGGCATCGTTCTGCCCGCGAACTCCACACCGAGCGTGTCCACCACCGCTGAATCCACCCCCTCACCCCTCCGCGGCCTGCAATGAGCACAGCCGCACTCGGTGCGCCGTGTCATGCAGCGGCGCACGGGGTGCGGCCATGCAGGAAGGCCGGCCGCAGCCGCTGTCGCCGGAGTTTCTGCTGCATCTGAACGAACTCACGCTGATGATTCAGCGCGCGGGTCCGCAGGGGACGGCGACGACACCGGCCACCACGTTCGCGCGCTTCGACTGGCTGCCGGACACGATTGCGCCTGCGCCTGACTACCGCGCGAGCTATCGACCGAAGTTCTTCGAGAACCTGCTGGCCGGCGTGGTCGCGGCGCTGCACCGGCGCTGAGCCCCTTCACCCTGGCGCTCCTATCGTTAGCTCCTGCCGCAGCTCACACCCCTGCAGGAATCGTTCGTCGTGCGAGACGACGACCACCGCACCGTTGAACCGGCGGACGACGGCTTCGAGGAATTCGATGTTTTTGAGGTCGAGGTTGTTGGTCGGCTCGTCCAGCACCATCAGTTCCGGTTTGAGCGTGCTCAGAAATCCCCGGGCCAGCGCCGCGCGCAGTCTTTCGCCGCCGCTCAACTGCTTCACCGGTTGCCATGCCCGATCGCCCGCGAAAAGAAATCGCGCCAGACCATTGCGCAGGTCGCTGTCCGGCGCCGACGAAACACTCCTCACATTGTCGAACACGCTCAGATCGTCATCGAGCACGCTGCAGCGCTGATCGACGAACAGGGTGACGAGATGGCCGCGACGCCATTCGCCGCGCGTTTCGAGTTCGTCGCCCCGCAGGGCCCGCAACAGCACGGACTTGCCCGAGCCGTTCGCCCCGCGCAGCGCGACGCGCACGTTGCCGCGCCAGTCGAAGTCGAGATCGTGCGCGTAGATCCAGTCGCGAAAGCGGACATTGAATCCGTGCGCCTCGGCCACGAGCTTCTGCGACGGGATGCTGCAACTGGCGATGTCGGCGTACATCACCGGATCGATCTTCAGTTCGCCGAGCGCCGCGTGCACGTCACGGACGGCAGTGTCGGCACGCTCCAGCGCCGCGGCATTCAAGCGACCCGTGGTTTCCTGCGCGCGCCGCTTGCGACCGCCCA
>NZ_DAINNK010000123.1:0-10126 GCF_036735925.1 Povalibacter sp. | reverse complement strand
CCCGATTTCGATCTGCTGATCATCGGCGGCGGCATGGTCGGCGCCTGCCTCGCGGCACTGGCCGGCAGCGATCGGGAACTGTCGCGCTTGCGCATCGCGCTGCTCGAGCCGCATCCGCCGACCCGGCCGCCGGCCGGCAACGACGTGGACCTGCGTGTGTCCGCAATCTCGCGCGGCTCGCAGCGCATGCTCGAATCCATCGGTGCCTGGGCGCACATTCCGTCGCAGCACGTCTCGGCCTACTCGGACATGATCGTGTGGGACGCACGCAGTCGGCCGCGCGGCGTCGGCTCGCTGCATTTTTCTGCGGCCGAAACCAGCGAGCCGAGTCTCGGATCGATCATCGAGAACCGTCGCGTGCAGTGGGGACTCTACGAGTCGCCAGCGATGCGCAATCGCGTCACGGTGCTGCGCGCGGAACTGTCCGCGCTGGAGGCCGACATCGACGAGGCCGTCGTCACGCTGGCAGATGGACGCCGTATCGGCGCCGAACTCATCGTCGGCGCCGATGGCGCGGATTCGCTGAGCCGCAAGCTGGCGGGGATCGAAACGCGCGGCTGGGACTACGAGCAGCGGGCCTTCGTGACCCACGTGAGCACCGAGCATCCTCATGCACACACTGCATGGCAGCGCTTCCTGCCGGCGGGTCCGATCGCTTTCCTGCCGCTCGCCGACGGTCGCAGTTCGATCGTCTGGTCGACGACGCCCGATCACGCGCAGTCGCTGGTGAATTGCGAACCGCAGGTGCTGGCGCGCGAACTGACCGATGCCCTCGACGGCGCGCTCGGCCAGGTAGGCGTGGCTGGTCCGCGTGCGCAATTTCCTCTGCGCCTGACGCATGCGCGCCAATATTGCAAATCGCGCTTCGTGCTGGTCGGCGACGCGGCGCATGCGGTGCATCCGCTGGCCGGGCAGGGCGTGAATCTGGGATTCCTCGATTGCGCCGCGCTGGTCCAGATCCTGTCGGCGGAACTCGACGCCGGCATCCGGCCCGCGGATCTGGGCGAAATCCGTGTGCTGCGACGCTATGAGCGGTGGCGGCGCAGCGAGAACGCCCTCGCGCTCGGCATGATCGACGGGCTCAACCGGCTGTTCAGCAATTCCAACGATCTGCTGACCTGGGCGCGACGGGCCGGGCTGTCGGCGGTCAACGGCAGCGCGCTCGCAAAGCGTTTCTTCATCGGCAGGGCCATGGGCACCGGCGGCGACGCGCCTGCCATCATGCGGCGTCCGCACTGATTCGATCCTGCCGGATGCTTGACAGCCGCACGCGGCTGGAGTGACGCTGCAATGCACCCGCGGCGTACGGACGAGGCGCCGCCGTCACCGATTCCTTGCTTCGTACCGGCCCATGACCTCATACCGTGACGCTGTCGAATCGTTGTTGAACGGGACCGATGTCGCCATCGACGGCGATCATCCCTGGGACATCCGGGTACGCGATCCCGGCTTCTTCCGGCGCGTGCTGGCGCAGGGCTCGCTCGGTGTGGGCGAGGCGTACATGGACGGCCAGTGGGACTGCGAACGTCTCGACGAAATGCTGTTCCGCGTCTTCCGCGCGCAGGCCGAAAAGCATCTGCCGACCTTGCGGCAGTTCTGGGCGGCGCTGGTGGCCACGGTGATGAATCCGCAGACGCCGCGGCGTTCCTTCAAGGTCGGCCAGAAGCATTACGACATCGGCGACGACCTGTACTCGCGCATGCTCGATCCGCGCATGATCTACAGCTGCGCGTACTGGAAGGACGCACAGACGCTGGAGCAGGCGCAGGAAGCGAAACTCGACCTCGTGTGCCGCAAGCTGCGACTGGAAAAGGGCATGAGCGTGCTCGACATCGGTTGCGGCTGGGGCGGCGCCGCGCAATTCGCGGCCGAGCGCTACGGCGTCAACGTCACCGGGGTGACCGTGTCGAAGAATCAGGCGGCCGCTGCGACCGAGCGCTGCAAAGGCCTGCCGGTGAAGATCCTGCTTCAGGATTACCGCGCACTGACCGGCCGGTTCGACCGCATCTACTCGCTCGGCATGTTCGAGCACGTCGGCTTCCGCAATTACCGCACGTATTTTTCGACTGCCGAGCACTTGCTGGAACGCGACGGCCTGTTCCTGCTGCACACGATCGGCAGCAACACGACCCAGGAAGCGAACGACCCCTGGGTCGAGCGCTACATCTTTCCGAACTCGATGCTGCCCTCGATCGTGCAGATCGCGCGCGCTGCGGAAAGTCATTTCATCACCGAAGACTGGCATTCGTTCGGCCCGTACTACGATCGCACGCTCGTGGCGTGGTTCGACCGCTTCCGCATCGCCTGGCCGGAGCTGGCGGAAAAATACGGCGAGCGCTTCAAGCGCATGTGGGAGTTCTGGCTGCTGTCTTCGGCGGCGGCCTTCCGGGCACGCCGCATTCAGTTGTGGCAGGTGCTGTTCTCGCCGCAGGGAGTGGCGGGCGGATTGCCGGAAGTGCGATGAACGCGCCGGAAATTTTCGTCCAGGCGACGCCGCGGCTCGGCAACCAGTATCGCGACGATGGCTTCCTGCGCTCCTGGCTGCAGCGCAAGCTGCCGGCCGAGGTGTTGTCCGCCATCGAGCCGGAACTCGACGACATGGGGCGGCTGGCGGGCGGCGAGCTGTATGAACTTCAGTTGCAGGACCGGTTGAATGAACCGGAACTCACGCAATGGGATGCGTGGGGCAATCGCATCGACCGCATCCGCGTAACGCCGCTGTGGCAGCGTTGTGCAGAGATCGCCGCCCGCGCCGGCCTGATCGGTATTCCCTGCGAACGTCTTCACGGCCGCTTCTCGCGCATTCACCAGTTCGCGCTGGCGTATCTGTTTCATCCTTCGTCGGACGTGTACACCTGTCCGCTGGCGATGACGGATGGAGCGGCGCGCACGCTGACGGTTTCCGGTAACGCCGGCCTCATCGAGCGCGCCGTGCCGCGACTCGCCAGTCGCGATCCGGCGCAGGCCTGGACGAGCGGGCAGTGGATGACCGAATCCACCGGCGGCTCCGATGTGGGTCTCTCGCTGACACAGGCGCGCCATGATGCTGACGGCCGCTGGCGGCTCTACGGCAAGAAGTGGTTCACCTCGGCTATCACCTCGCAGATGGCGTTGACCTTGGCGCGGCCCGAAGGCAATGGTCCCGGCGGCTCGGGACTCGCGATGTTCTATGTTGAAACGCACGATGCCGCCGGCAGGCCGAACGGCATTCGCGTCGAACGCCTCAAGGACAAGCTCGGTACCCGCAAGGTGCCGACGGCCGAACTGCTGCTGGACGGCGCCATCGCCGAACTGGTTGCCGAACCGCGCAATGGCACGCGAGCGATCGAACCCATGCTGGTGGTCACGCGAACCTGGAACAGCGTGACGTCGGTGGCCTTCATGCGTCGCGCAGTGGCGCTCGCCAAGGCGTATGCGACGCAGCGGCGCGCCTTCGGCGCTGCGCTCGATGAGCTGCCGCTGCATGTCGATACGCTCGCCGGTCTGGAAGTCGAGACGCGCGCCGCGTTCCTGCTGGCCTTCGAACTCGTCGAATTGATGGGGCGTCTGGAAGCCGGCGACATCGACGACAGCCAGCGTGCGCTGCTGCGGCTGCTGACGCCCATCTCGAAACTGCTGACGGCGAAGCAGGCCGTGGCCACGGTGAGCGAAGCCATCGAAGCCTTCGGCGGCGCCGGCTATGTCGAAGATACGGGCCTGCCCGTGTTGCTGCGGGATACGCAGGTGCTGCCGATCTGGGAAGGCACGACCAACGTGCTAGCGCTGGATGCACTGCTGCGCGGCGACGCAGCGGCCGGACTGACGGCGCTGGGTCAGCGACTGACGTCGTGTCGAAGTGCGTTGCAGGACGCCGAGCTGATCCGGCTCGCCCAGATCGCGATCGAAGCGCTTCAGCACGTGGGGACGTGGATCAAGCGCAACGGCGAGGCCAGCCTGCTGCAGTCCGGCGCGCGTCGTGTCGTCATGACGATCGGCCGCGCCTGGCAACTGCTGCTGCTGATAGAACATGCGCACTGGAGTCTCGAGACCGGGCATCAGCGCACCGGGATTGCAGCCGCCGCGCGCTTTGCCTCGACGCCGATCGATCTGCTCGCCGATATCCCCCTGCATGACTCCCACGATCTGCTGGAATGACTTTCTTCCTGTGGGGCCGGCTTTAGCCGGCCAAAGCACTGTCAGGCTGAAGCCTGACCTACAGAAGAAAAAACCGAACTCCATTCCGTCGCGCGTTTGAGACAGCGCTCCAAACCCGTTACGCTCTCGCCCGCCTTCAACAGGGCACAGGCCGTCGCGCGGCGGCACATCGGGGAAACCAGGCAACGCATCACGCCTGAATGAACAACCGCCATATCTATTTGCTAGCGGCGCTGCTGACGACGCTTGCCCTGTCCCTGTTCGTGTACAAGGCCAAGGTGCTGGGTTTTCCAGTCGTCCCGCAATCGCAGACCCAGATCTGGACCATCGAGGCCGCGGTGACTTTCACACCCGGGCCGGCCGCGGTGAAAGCGACGCTGCGAATCCCCGCGCTCACGCCCGGTTACTCGCTGATGGACGAGAACTTCATCTCGCGCGGGTTCGGCGTGACGACCCGGCCCGCACCGGCGGGGCGCGAAGCCCAGTGGGCCGTGCGAGAGGCGAGCGGCGAGCAGACCGTTTACTACCGCGCGCTGATCTATCGCGATCCGGATCGCACGGCCGAGGACACCACGCCGCCGTTCCCGGAAGTGCCGCGTCTCGATCCGGCTTCGCGCATCGCCATGGAAGGTCTGATTGCCGATGTGCGCCGTCAGTCGGCCGACGTCGCGAGTTTCACCACCGAACTGCTGCGCCGGATCGGACAAGGGCAGAACGATCAGTACGTGCGCCTGTTTCTCGACCGCACGGCAACGGCTGCCGACCGCGCCCATCTCGCCACGATCTTCCTCGCCGGCGCACAGATACCGGCACGCATCGCCCACGGCGTTGCCCTGCGTGAACGCGCCGGTCCCGTACAACCCGAAGTGCTGCTCGAAGTGCACGACGGCGTGGAGTGGCTCTACTTCAATCCGCAGACGCTGCAGCAGGGGTTGCCGCCCGAGTTCCTGATCTGGTGGCGTGGCGACGAAAGCATCGCCAGCATCGAAGGCGGCTCGAACCTCGACGTCAGCCTCGCCGTGCAGCAGAGCCTGCTCGACGCCATGCTGGTGGCCGAGCGCCGCGCCGAACGCAGCGGTTCGCACTCGGCCGAGTTCTCGCTGTTCTCGCTGCCGATCGCAACGCAATCCGTCTATGCCGTACTGCTGATGATCCCCATCGGCGCGCTGGTCATCATGGTGCTGCGCAACTTCATCGGCGTGAAGACCTTCGGTACGTTCATGCCGGTGCTGGTGGCGCTGGCGTTTCGCGAAACGCGGCTCGTCTGGGGCATCATGCTGTTCGCGATCATCGTGTCGCTGGGGCTGCTCATCCGGTTCTACCTGGAGAAGCTGCGCCTGCTGCTGGTGCCCCGGCTCACGTGCGTGCTCACGGTAGTCGTCCTGTTGATGGCCGGCATCAGTGTGCTGAGTCATCGTTTGGGACTGCAGCCCGGCCTGTCGATCGCGCTGTTCCCGATGGTCATCATCTCGATGACCATCGAGCGCATGTCCATCGTCTGGGAAGAGCGCGGCGCGTACGAGGCCATCCAGGAAGGTGTGGGCAGCCTGATCGTCGCAGCGGTGGCGTACCTGGTGATGGGGATCGCGTGGCTGGAACATTTCGTGTTCGTGTTCCCGGAAATGCTGCTGCTGGTCATCGCCGCCGCATTGCTGGTCGGCCGCTACACCGGTTATCGCCTGCTGGAACTGCGGCGTTTCAAGGCGATGCAGCCGGTGGATCCGGCGCTGAAGACATGAGGCCCGGTCCATGCTGAGCCGTTATCGCGCGCTTGCCGAGGCCGGCGTGCTCGGCCTCAATCGTCGCAACGGCGACTACATTTCGAAGTTCAATCCGCGCCGGCTCTACCCGCTGGTCGACGACAAGCTGCAGACCAAGCGTCTGGCCTTGCAGGCCGGCATCGCGGTGCCGGAGCTGTACGGCGTGATCGAAACGCAGCACGACATCCGCCGGCTGCCGCAGATCGTGAGCAATCATCCGGAGTTCGCGCTGAAACCGGCGCATGGCAGCGCGGGCGACGGCATCGTGGTCGTTGCCGGCCGCAGCGCCGGACGCTACCGGACGATCAGCGGTGCGCTGCTCGACGATGAGTTCCTGTCGCATCACCTCTCGAACGCGATCAACGGCCAGTTCAGTCTCGGCGGCGTGCCGGACGTCGTGATCGTCGAGTACATGGTGAGGTTCTCGGCGCTGTTCGAACGCATCAGCTTCCAGGGCGTACCCGACGTGCGGGTGATCGTGTTCCGCGGCTTCCCGATCATGTCGATGGTGCGGTTGCCGACGCGCGCCTCGCACGGCAAGGCGAATCTGCATCAGGGCGCAGTCGGCGCGGGCATCGATATCGCAACGGGAATGACGCTCGACGGCGTATTGGGCACGCAGGTCGTCACGCATCATCCCGACACGACGAATCCCATCGCCGGCCTGCAGATTCCGGACTGGGATACGATCCTCGACATCTCGGCGCGCTGCTACGAGCTCACGGGATTAGGTTATATCGGCGTCGACATCGTGCTCGATCGCGATCTCGGACCGCTGGTCCTGGAGCTGAATGCGCGCCCGGGGCTTGCGATCCAGATCGCCAATCGGCAAGGATTGCTGCGCCGGCTGCAGATCTGCGAACAACGAGCGGATTTTTCTGCGGCGCCGGCACGACGCATCGAGTTTGCGAAACGAGAGTTCAGCCATCCGGTCGGGCCGATGATCGATCCGGGCGCAGTGAAGGTCAACGCGGCGTAGTCGTTGGAATCAATACGAACAGGGAAGGGAGGAGCAGGGAATGAAGGCAATGATGGCAGCGGCATGCTGCATGCTCGGCACAGCCGCATGGGGTGCGGATTCCGGTTTCTATTTTGGAGTTCTGGGTGGCGCCTCGGACTACGAGTTCCGCTCGCCCTCGGCCCCGACCGCGGTCTTGCCGCAACCAGTAAACTCGTTCGCTCCTGATCCCTCTGCGTGGCTGACGACGGTGCCGCCCGCAGTTTCCGCTCCGATCATCGGAGGCGCCGTCGCATTCCTGCCCATTGGCTGGCTGCCTGGTGACGACAGCGACGGCAATGCATGGGGCGTCACCGCTGGTTACCGCATCGTTCGCTACGCGGCGGTCGAGCTCAACTACTTGAATCTCGGCACGCTGAAGGAATCGGATACGGTCTTCATCTATCCGATCCCCAGCACGACCGAATTTCGAAGAGAACTTGAAACGACGGGGCCGACTCTGTCGGTGCTCGGTACGCTGCCCATCGTTGGCGGCTGGAGCATCTACGCACGAGTCGGTGTCCTGTTCGCTGACATGAACCTGAAGAGTTCAATCGGCGCCGCCACTGGCGACACCTCGTTCGCGTCACGGAACATGCTGTGGGGAGCAGGCACGCAGTTCGACTGGGGCGATCACTGGTCGGTGCGCCTGGACTTTCAGCGCTTCGAAAGCGTGGGCGACGTCTTCCAGGCTGGCGAAGCGGATATCGATCTTCTGAACCTGGGCGTGCTGTTCCGCCTGTAATTCCGATTCGCTACTGCACCGGCAGCGCGTCGATCTTCGCCGCGCAGATGAAGTCGTTTTCCGACAATCCGTCGATGGCGTGTGTCGAGTACTTGAGCCGGCAATAGCCGTAGCCGACTTCGAGATCGGGATGGTGGTCTTCCGTGTTGGCGACATGCGCCACCGCGTTCACGAAACTCATCGTGCGATAGAAGTTCTTGAACTTCCATTCGCGATGCAGACTCTTCGCATCGTCGGCGAGTCGCCATTCCGGCTGCAATTGCTTCAGCAGCGATTCCGCTTCGGCACGGCCCATCGGCGCGGTGCCGCCTTCGCAGGGAACGCATTTCTTGCTTGCCAGGTCGCTCATGATTCCTCCGGAGGGAGAGTTTTCACACGGAGATCACGGAGCACACGGAGAAGGAGATCAAGAGAGAAGAATTTCCACGGGGGAAGAAGGGGGACACGGGGAACACGGGGAAAGAAAATTTCTGTTCCGAGACCCCGTGCTCCCCGTGTCCCCCTTCTTCCCCCGTGGAAACTCTTTACTTCTTCTCCGACCTCCGTGGCCTCCGTGAACTCCGTGTGAAACTTCCGATTCCTACTCCACCTTCGCCGCGTACGTCCGCGCGACATAGTCCTCGACCAGGGTCTGAAACTCTTCGGCGATGTGATCGCCCTTCAGGGTCGGGCCTTTCTCGCCGTCGATGTAGACGGGCGCGACCGGACGCTCGCCCGTGCCGGGCAGGCTGATGCCGATGTTCGCGTGCTTGCTCTCGCCGGGACCATTCACGACACAGCCCATCACGGCCACCGTCATTTCCTCGACGCCGACATAGCGCTTGCGCCATTCGGGCATCTGGTGACGGATGTGGCTCTGGATCTTCTGCGCGAGTTCCTGGAAATACGTCGAAGTCGTGCGGCCGCAGCCGGGGCAGGCGACGACCATCGGCGTGAAGGAGCGCAGGCCCATGGTCTGCAGGATTTCCTGTGCGACGATGACTTCCTGGGTGCGATCGCCGTTCGGCTCGGGTGTAAGCGAGACGCGAATGGTGTCGCCGATGCCTTCCTGCAGCAGCACGCTCATGCCGGCGGTGGAGGCGACGATGCCTTTCGAGCCCATGCCGGCTTCGGTGAGTCCGAGGTGCAGGGCGTAATCGCAGCGCTTCGCGAGGTTGCGATAGACGGAGATCAGGTCCTGCACGCCGCTGACCTTGCAGGAGATGACGATGTGATTTTGCGGCAGCCCGAGTTCGATGGCGCGTTTCGCTGATTCCAGCGCCGAGACGACCAGCGCCTCGCGGGTGACGTCGCGCGCATCGAGCGGCTCGGCGAGCTTCGAGTTCTCGTCCATCAGGCGCGTCAGCAGATCCTGATCGAGGCTGCCCCAGTTGACGCCGATGCGTACGGGTTTGCCGTTCGCGCAGGCGACTTCGATCATTTCGGCAAACTGCGGATCGCGCTTGCTGCCGCGTCCGACGTTGCCGGGATTGATGCGGTACTTGGCGAGCGCCTCGGCGCAGGCGGGATGCGCCTTCAGCAGCTTGTGGCCGTTGAAATGGAAGTCGCCCACGATGGGCACGAACACGCCGACCTTCGCCAGCCGGTCGCGGATGTGCGGCACCGCGGCGGCGGCCTCGTCCGTGTTCACCGTCACGCGCACCAGCTCCGACCCCGCACGCGCGAGGTCACGGATCTGTTTCGTGGAGGATTCGATGTCGGCGGTATCCGTATTCGTCATCGACTGGACGACGATGGGCGCCGTCCCGCCGACGGTGACGGAACCAATGCGAACGGGGATGGAAGAACGGCGGGTCACGGGCGGAACTGGAGTCTGCGAAGGGGGCGGGATTGTAGCGCAGCTGTGGGGCGGGCTTTAGCCGGCCTGATCGGGCTGAGCAGGCCGGCTGGAGCCGGCCCCACAGGAAAAGGAATGATCCTCTCCGCTCTGTGTTCTCCGCGATCTCTGTGTGAAATTCCGATGCCTTCAAAAATGTCGGGCAGTGGCACAAACCCTCGGCTACCATACGCGCACCCATCGCAAGGCGCGGCCGGAGAGAGCGAGTTCGAACCTCGCCGCCGAAGGCGCAACCGCCCGGAAACGCTCAGGCAAATGAACGGCGCGCCCTGTGACGACTGCTTCCATGGTCGTTGCTCGAGGGGCTCTGGAGAGTAGTCGGGAGGAAATGGGGACATTCCTCATTTCTGAAATGAGGAATGTCCCCATTTCCCGGCTCACCGAAGGGGAGAGGCAACTGCAGGTTGCCCGATCTCTCAGGTCGCAGGACAGAGGGGCGCCGGATCGCGAGCAGCGGTTCGACGCAACCTATGTAACAGCGAACTCGTGTTCACCGGAGCGCCCGATGGGATTCAAGACGCCTCTTCATGACACGCATGTCGCCGCCGGCGCCCGCATGGTCGACTTCGGCGGCTGGGACATGCCCGTCAACTATGGTTCGCAGATCGAGGAGCACCATGCGGTGCGTCGCGATGCGGGCATGTTCGATGTGT
>NZ_DAINNK010000122.1:0-10241 GCF_036735925.1 Povalibacter sp. | reverse complement strand
GGGCGAGCTCGAGGTTCGTCTCGACAGTTGCGAGGGCGAAAAGCTGGCGACACTGCCGCTCGCACCGGCCGTATCGAGCGACACCGTCACGGCACTGCCACCGGCAAAAATTGCGTCCCGCGTCGGCCAGCACGATCTGTGTTTCATCTTCACGCGCAAGTCCGTCGATCCGATCTGGGTGATCGACAGCATCGAGCTGATTGGACTGCAATGAACCGTTACGCGCGCGTGGCCCCCTCCCTACCCTCCCCCGGCGACCGGGGGAGGGGAAGAGAGAATGCGAGCTGCGCGTTTTTCCCTCCCCCGGCCGCCGGGGGAGGGTCAGGGAGGGGGCTCGCCCCCGAGGCGATGCAATGACCCGACTCACGCTGTGGGCTCCGCTCGCCGGCTGGAGTGCCCCGCTCAGCGAGGCGCCAGACGCCGTGTTCGCGCAGAAGATGCTCGGCGACGGACTCGTCATCGATCCTACGACCAACGAACTGGTCGCACCCTGCGACGGCGAGATCATTTCCATCGCCGCCTCGCATCACGCCATTGCGATTCGCGCCGACAACGGCGCCGAGATCCTGATGCACGTCGGCATCGATACGGTGAATCTCGCTGGTCGCGGCTTTCAGTTGCATGTTGCGCAGGGCGCCCGCGTCCGTGCCGGCAATCGCCTGCTGACGTTCGATCTGGAACTGTTGGCGCGCGAGGCGAAGAGCCTCGTCACGCCCGTCATCCTCACCAATGCCGAGCAGTTCGAGATCGTCGGGCGTCATGAGAACCGCGAAGTCGCGGCGGGCGATCCGTTGCTGGAGATCGTGCCGACCGCTGCTGCGGCGGCTGCGGTCAGTGCGGGTGTCAGCGAACAGAAGAGCGAACGCATTCGCGTCGCGCACGAACACGGAATTCACGCGCGGCCCGCAGCATTGATTGCAGGCTTCGCACGCGGCGTCGCCGCGGAAGTGGAGATCCAGGCGCACGGCCGCAGCGCCAATCCCCGCAGTGCCGTCGCGCTGATGTCGCTCGGCATTCGCGGCGGCGACGAACTGATCGTGGTGGCGCGCGGTGCCGACGCGGCGACGGCCATCGAAGGTATTCGCAGACTCATCGATGGACTCGAGCCGCCCGCCGCAGGCAGGTCCGCCGCGACACCCATCCGCACTGCGGCGCCGACGCGTTCGGCGGATCGCTCGCGTCTGCGCGGTGTCGTGGCGAGTCGCGGCCTCGCCGTCGGCAAGGCCTTCTACCTGCGCGAAGCTGAAATCGCCGTTACCGAGGCGGGTGCCGGCGTTGCGCACGAGAGCGCCGAACTCGACCGTGCCCGCTCACAAGTGCGCGAGCGCCTGCAGGAGCTGGGGCGCACCGCCGCGCCGACGGCCCGCGAAATCATTGCCGCCCATCTCGAATTCGTCGACGACTGGGAACTGGTCGCCGCGGCGCGCCGCTCGATCGCGCGCGGCAAGAGCGCTGCATTCGCCTGGCGCCGCGCGGTACGTGACAGCGCCGATGTGCTGCGCGGACTCGGCGATCCGCGCATCGCCGAGCGCGTCGATGATCTGCTGGATCTGGAGCATCAGGTGCTGGTGGCGCTGCTGGGCCAGGCACCGACGGCGCAGGTCGAGATTCCGGATCGCGCCATCGTGCTGGCGGAAGACCTGAAGCCGTCGCAGTTCGTTTCGCTGGACGCGCGCAAGCTCGCCGGCATCTGTCTCGCGGCCGGCGGACCGACGTCGCATGTGTCGATTCTCGCTGCGGCCATCGGTGTGCCGGCGATCGTCGCCGCCGGTGCCGACGTGCTCGATATCGAAGACGGCACGACGCTGATCCTCGATGCGGAGCAGGGACTGCTGCGCGTCGCACCGGACGATGCCGAACTGGCGGCAACCGAACGCACGCTCGCTGCGCGCCGTCAGCGGCTGGCCGCGGAACGCTCGGCCGCGCAGAACCTGTGTCGCACTGCCGACGGGCAGCGCATCGAAGTGTTCGCCAATCTTGCGTCGCTTGCTGAAGCGAACGCGGCGATTGCGCAAGGCGCCGAAGGCTGCGGACTGCTGCGCACCGAGTTCCTGTTCCTGGAGCGCGAGTCCGCGCCTGACGAAGCGGAGCAGCTGCGCCGCTATCAGGAAATCGCCGATGCACTCGCGGGACGGCTGCTGATCATTCGCACACTCGATGTCGGCGGTGACAAGCCGATTCCCTATCTGCCGCTGCCTGCGGAAGAGAATCCCGCGCTCGGCCTGCGCGGCGTACGCACGAGCCTGTGGCGACCGGAATTGCTGCGCACGCAATTGCGGGCGCTGTTGCGGGTGCAGCCCGCCGGCCAATGTCGCGTGCTGCTGCCCATGATCACGGATGTCATGGAGATCCGCGCCGTGCGACATCTGATCGACGAACTGCGACGCGAACTCGGCATCGCGGCGGGCGTGCAGCTCGGCGTCATGATCGAGACGCCGTCCTCGGCGGTGCTCGCGGATCAGATCGCGGCCGAAGTGGATTTCCTGTCGATCGGTACCAACGATCTCACGCAGTACACGCTCGCCATGGACCGCGGTCACGCCGAACTCGCGGCGCGCATCGATGGACTGCATCCCGCGGTCCTGCGGCTCATCGGCATGGCCGCCGAGTCGGGCGCGCGACTGGACAAGGTGGTCGCCGTCTGCGGCGGTCTCGCTTCCGATCCCGCTGCCGTGCCGGTCCTGCTCGGGCTCGGCGTGCGCGAGCTGTCGGTGGTGCCTTCGATGATCCCGCAGCTCAAGGCCATGATCGCGCGGCTCGCACTGGATGATTGCCGCGTGCTGGCGCGACGCGCGCTGGCGCTGGAATCCGCCGCGGCGGTGCGTGAGTTGCTCGCCTCATCCGCATCCGATCTAAGGATCGCGCTATGAAAAATTTCGTTGCCGGACTGCAGAAGGTCGGCCGCGCGCTGATGCTGCCGATCGCAGTGTTGCCCGTCGCTGCCTTGCTGTTGCGACTCGGCCAGCCCGATCTGCTGAACGTTCCCGCCATTGCGGCGGCGGGCGATGCGATCTTCTCCAACCTCGGCCTGCTGTTCGCCATCGGCGTCGCAGTGGGACTCGCGCGCGAGAATCACGGCGCCGCCGGACTGGCCAGCGTCGTCGGCTACCTGGTGGCGACGCAAGGTGCCGAGGTCCTGATCCCCGTGCCGGCAAGTGTCGGTGCCGATCTGACGGGCCAGGCGGTAGCCCTTGCGGAAGCGGCATTCCGTGCGAAGGAGCTTTCCAAGCTCAGCGTGCCCGTCGGCATCATCTCCGGACTGATCGCGGGTGTGCTCTACAACCGTTACAGCGACATGCGCCTGCCCGCATACCTGGCCTTCTTCGGTGGCCGTCGTTTCGTGCCGATCGCGAGCGGTTTTGCCGGCCTGATCGTCGCGCTGTGTTTCGGCTTCGGCTGGCCCGTGCTGGAACACGGCATGGATGTCGTCAGCCAGGCGGTGCTCGGTTCGGAATCGATCGGCCTGTTCGCCTACGGCGTGCTCAACCGCGCGCTGATCGTCACCGGCCTGCATCACATCCTCAACAACATCGCCTGGTTCCTGCTCGGCGACTACCAGGGCGTGACCGGCGATCTCAAACGCTTCTTCGCAGGCGATCCGACCGCCGGCGCATTCATGAGCGGCTTCTTCCCCGTGATGATGTTCGGCCTGCCGGCGGCGTGCCTTGCGATGTATCGCGCGGCGCGCCCCGAACGTCGCAAGGCGGTCGGCGGCTTGTTGCTGTCGATGGCGCTCACTTCGTTTCTCACCGGCGTGACGGAGCCGATCGAGTTCTCGTTCATGTTCCTCGCGCCCGTGCTCTATGCCATTCATGCGCTGCTGACGGGGCTGGCGATGGTGGTGATGGATCTGTTCTCGGTGCGCCTGGGATTCGGCTTCTCGGCCGGCCTGTTCGACTACGTGCTGAACTTCTCGCGCTCGACGCGGCCGTTGCTGCTGCTGCCGATCGGCCTCGCGTACTTCGCGCTCTATTACGGGCTGTTCCGTTTCGTGATCGTCCGCTTCGATCTCAAGACGCCGGGACGCGAACCGGAAGACGTGGCGACGACGGTCGACGCAGCAGTGGACGCCGCTCCTGCGCATGGCTGGATCCGCGCGCTGGGCGGCGCGCACAACCTGACATCGGTCGATGCCTGCACGACGCGCCTGCGGCTGACGATTGCGGATCAGTCGGCAGTCAACGAGGCACAGCTCAGGCAGCTCGGCGCGCGCGGCGTCGTGCGGCCTTCGGCGAATACCTTGCAGGTCGTGGTAGGGCCGGTCGCCGATCAGCTCGCCGGCGATATTCGCGCGGCGTTGAATGCCGGTATCGCAACGGCGGATGCACGGCAGATCGACGTCGCCGCGCTGGCCGCGGCGCTTGGTGGTCGCGCCAACATCGACGAAGTGCGCGTCAGTTCGACCCGTCTCAGTCTTACGTTGAAGCAGGCAGCGTCGGTCACGGCTGAGGCGATCAAAGCGGCCGGCGCGCGTGCCGCCGTGCACGTGAACGAACGCACCTGGCATGTGATCGTCGGCCCGCAGGCGGAACTGGCCGCGCAGGCGCTGCGCGGAGAAGGGTAAGAACAAACGCCTGTGGGGCCGGCTTCCCCATGGGATTCCCTTCGGTCACAGCCCAATGGCGCTGACTTAAGCGCAAGTGCGTTTGTTCTTCCCCTCCTCCGCGCAGCGGGGGAGGGCAGGGAGGGGGTCTTCTCTGATTGGTGGCTCACGATGCCCCTCGGGCACACCACTCACTACGGTGGTGGCGTGTTGAATGCAGCTACGGAGAAGATTGGAGAGCGGAAGGAATGGGCCGATCGCTTAAGTCAGTGCCATCGGGCCTCAGCCGGCCTTCAAGAGTCAGGCTGAAGCCTGACCTACAGCAGAAAAGACGCCAATACAGTGCCGTCGGGCTCTGACGGCGCCTGCCGAAATTTCCATATTCACAAAATCAATCACGCGGCCGGAACCGGCCGCGCGCACCGCTCATTGGCCATTGATTGCAGCCCACGCCCAGCCAGGGAGAAGCGTCATGCCATTACCCAGCCCGACCCGCGCGCGACCGAAACATCATCTGGCGTCTGCAGGTATCGCGATGCTGCTGTCCGCCGCCGTCTGTTCCGCCGCCGAGCCGCCACCGTCGAGCTACATGCCGGTCGTGCCGAAGGAAGATTTCGCGACGACCGTGCAGCGCATGTCGGCCGCGAAGGCCGGCGTCATGCAGCGTCAGAAAGATCTGCTGAACTCGCGCTACGACCTGGGCAATCGTCCTGTGTCCGGCGTCACCATGTCGAAAGGCAAGGCCGTGCAGGGCGGCGTGCGCGTCAAGCTGTCGCGCGGCATGACCTGGGAAAAACTCGGCGGGATGTCGCCGGAGCAGATCCGCAACCAGGGTGCGTTTCCCGCCGGCTTCCTGCCGCTGTCGCATCCCCACCAGGCCGAAGGCGGCATGGTGTTCCCGCAGTTCCATATCGACGAGATCAAGCGCCAGGAACAGCGCGATCTGACGCGCTTCGACCTGGACTTCGATCTGCCCGATCACCTGCTGCCGGAGTTTCCCGCGCCGATCTTCCTGACGACGCGGCCGGATCTGGGCGACGTGTCGCAGGGCAAGCTCGTCACCATCGACAACTACTACGAACTGTTCAATGGCATCCTCAATCCCAAGCAACTCGAAGGCCTGCGCTTGCTGGTCACGCCGTTCCCGCAGCAGCAGTTCAACCAGACCGAGGATCGCCGCACGGTGCGCCCGAGCCGCGGGGTGGTCTGCTTCGACTGTCATGCCAACGGTCACACCAATGCCTCGACGCACCTGGTCGGCGACATCCGGCCGCAGCAGTTCCGGCATCGCATCGACACGCCTACGCTGCGCGGCGTGAACATCCAGCGACTGTTCGGCTCGCAGCGCGCGCTCAAGACCATCGAGGACTTCACCGAGTTCGAACAGCGCGCCGCGTACTTCGACGGCGATCCGGTCATCGCGACCAAGAAGGGCGTGAACGTACTCGAACGCGGCAGCCAGGTGCACTTCATGGCGGAATTCCAGGCGCTGCTGGATTTCCCGCCCGCGCCGAAGCTGTCGGTCGTCGACGGCAAACTCGATCCGCGCAAGGCCAGTGCACAGGAACTGCGCGGCCAGGAAGTGTTCTTCGGCAAGGGACGCTGCTCCACCTGCCACGTGCCGCCGTACTACACCGACAACCTGATGCACAACCTGCAGACCGAGCGCTTCTACAAACCCGTCGACGTCAACGGCCGGTTCGCCAGCGCCGACGGTCCGATCAAGACCTTCCCGTTGCGCGGCATCAAGGATTCGCCGCCATACCTGCACGACGATCGCCTGATGACGCTCGATGACACCGTCGAGTTCTTCAATCTCGTCCTCGAGACGAAACTGACGACGAGCGAGAAGGCCGATCTGGTGACATTCCTGCGCACGCTGTAGTTGCCTCTTAATCTTCCCCTCCCCCGCGTGCGGGGGCCGCTCCTGCGCATCCCTGCGCCCGCGGCATTTGCACATCCATGTGCAGCAGAGGGCAGGGAGGGGGCAGCGGCGGCCGGCTACTCTCCCGCGCTGGGCGCCGCGATCCCGCGAGTGCAGAATCGCGCCACAACCAGAAACGAGCAGGGGAGGGGAAGGATGGCCGCGCAGGAAACTGCAGGTTCGCCGCGCACGCTGCGCAAGGTGGTGTTCGCGAGCCTCATCGGTACCACCATCGAGTGGTATGACTTCTTTCTCTACGGCGCGGCGGCTGCGCTGGTGTTCAACCGGCAGTTCTTTCCGGAAGCCGATCCGCTCGTCGGCACCATGCTCGCGTTCGCCACGTATGCGCTGGGATTCGTCGCGCGTCCGCTCGGCGGGCTCGTGTTCGGTCACTACGGCGACCGCATCGGTCGCAAGAAACTGCTGATGGCGAGCCTGGTGCTGATGGGCGTGTCGACGGTGCTGATCGGTTGCCTGCCCACGTATGCGCAGGTCGGCGTACTGGCGCCGGTGTTGCTGGTGGTCCTGCGTCTGTTGCAGGGATTCGCCGTCGGCGGCGAATGGGGCGGCGCGGTGCTGATCGTCGCCGAACACGGCGATGCCGCACGCCGCGGTTTCTGGGCGAGCTGGCCGCAGGCCGGCGTCGCTGCGGGCAATCTGCTCGCCGCCGCGGTACTCGCAATCATGGTCGCAGTGCAGAGCGAAGCGGACTTTCTCGCCTGGGGCTGGCGCATTCCGTTTCTGCTGTCGGTCGTCCTCATCGTCGTCGGCTGGTGGGTTCGCACGACGGTGGAGGAGAGTCCTGCGTTCGCCGAAGTGCGCGAGGATCGACAGACGCACCGACTGCCGGCGATGGAGGCATTGCGTACGCGTCCGCGCTCACTGCTCATCGGCGGCGGACTGCGGATCGCGGAGAACATTTCCTACTACGTCATCACCGCGTTCTCGATCACTTACATCACCGAAGTCGAGGGGCTGTCGCGCCAGATCGCCCTGAATGCCGTGCTGATCGGCTCGGCGGTGCAGTTCGTGTGCATTCCGTTGTTCGGTGCGTTGTCGGATCGCATCGGGCGGCGGCCGGTGTATGCGATCGGTGCGCTCGGTACCGGCGTCTGGGCCTTCGCTTTCTTCGGGTTGCTCGATACCGGCGCGACGTCGGCCGTGATCGTTGCCATCGTAGTGGGCCTGGTCCTGCACGCGGCCATGTACGGTCCGCAGGCAGCCTTCCTCGCGGAAATGTTTCCGACGCCGATCCGTTATTCGGGCGTGTCGCTGGCGTATCAGTTGACGTCCATCGTTGCGGGCTCGCTCGCACCGATCATCGCGATCGCATTGCTGCGCGAGACGGGCTCGGCGCATGCAGTGGCGATGTACGTGGCGATCGCCGCGGCAATCAGCCTGGTTGCGGCGCTGTTCGCGCGTGAAACCCGCGGCAAGACCTTCGCGGAGATCGATGCGCAGTAGCCGCCACCGTGACAACGCCGGACAGGTTCATATATAAGAGCCGCCGACCATCACTCCAACAAGAGGCGCGCTCGATGAAGCTGCTGCGATCAGGGATTCTGCTGCTGGCTCTCATTCTTGGCCTTTCCGCCTGCGACCGGCCGCCAGCGCCGCAGAGTGCGCCGGCACCGGTTGCCGCAGCGAGGGCAACGATCGCGCAGGCGCCGTACGGAACCCTGCCGGACGGTACGGCCGTCGAGGCATTCACGCTGACGAATGGCGCCGGCATGACCGTCAAAGCGATCAACTACGGCGCGATCATCACTTCGATCACGGTGCCGGACCGCAACGGCAGGATCGATGACGTCGTGCTGGGCTTCGACTCGCTCGACGAGTACCTGAAGGGCACGGCCTATTTCGGCGCCGTCATCGGGCGCTACGGCAATCGCATCGGCGGCGCGCAGTTCGCACTCGACGGCAACACCTACAAGCTCGCCGCGAACAACGGCCCCAACTCCCTGCACGGCGGACTCAAGGGCTTCGACAAGGTGGTGTGGCAGGCACAAACGTTCGAGCGCGACGGCAACATCGGCGTGTCGTTCACTTACACGAGCGCGGACGGCGAAGAAGGCTTCCCCGGTACGCTGCAGACGCAGGTCACCTATACGCTGACGCCGAAGAACGAAATCGCGATCGACTATCGCGCCACGACCGACAAGCCCACCGTCGTCAATCTCACGCAGCATTCCTATTTCAATCTCGGCGGCGACGGCTCCGGTGACGTGCTGACGCACGAACTGACCGTCGATGCCGATCGCTACAGCAACGTCGACGAGAACCTGATCCCGCTCGGCGATCCGGTGACCGTGCAGGGAACGCCGTTCGATTTCCGCACCGCTACCGCCATCGGCGCGCGCATCGATGCGGACGACGAACAGATCCATCTCGGCGGCGGCTACGACCACAACTACGCCATCAATCGCGCCGGCCCGGGGCTGGTGCGTGCCGCCCGCGTCGTCGAACCGAAAAGCGGACGCACGATGGAAGTCTTCACCACCGAACCGGGCGTGCAGTTCTACACCGCCAATCATCTCGACGGCGTGCGCGGCAAGTCAGGTCACGTCTACAACAAGCGCAACGCCTTCTGCCTGGAAACGCAGCACTACCCGGACTCACCCAACAAGCCGTCGTTTCCGTCGACGACGCTCCGGCCGGGTGAGACTTATGAGTCGCGCACGGTGTATGCGTTTGGGGTGCAGTGAGGGATCGCGCATCGTCACGGCGGGCCATAATTCAGGTGTTCCACAATAGAGAACAAATCGTGCCAATCCCAGACTACCAAAGCTGCATGTTGCCTCTGCTGCGGTTCGCGGCAGACGGAAATGAGCATCAACTCAAAGACGCAGCTCAGGCGCTTGCGGGCCAATTCAGCTTGTCCGAGCAAGAGCTGAGCGAGTTCTTGCCAAGCGGGCAGCAGCCCGTGTTCATCAATCGACTTGGTTGGGCTCGGACATACATGAAGAAGGCTGGGCTCTTGCGGAACCCCCGAAGAGGGTACTTTCAGATCACCGATCGGGGGCTTTCGGTGCTCCGGGATGGCCCAGCGGAAATCGACGTCAAGTATCTCGAACGCTTTCCTGAATTCATTGAGTTCAGATCGCCCAAGAAGGATGGAGTGACTGAAGAAGGCGAGGAGTCCATAGCTTCTGATTCGGGTGCATCGCAGACGCCGAACGAGGCGCTGGAGCTCGCTTACGAAAGGCTGCGCACGGAACTGGCCTCAGAGATCCTTCAAACGTTGAAAGGTGCCGACCCGTCTCTATTCGAGAACATCGTAGTCGAGCTACTCGTGAAAATGGGCTATGGGGGAAGTCGGAAAGATGCCGGAAAAGCAATCGGTCGGAGCGGTGACGAGGGTATCGATGGCATCATCAAGGAAGATCATCTGGGTCTAGACAACATCTACATTCAGGCCAAGCGATGGGATGCAACTATTGGTCGTCCCGAAATTCAGAAGTTCGCGGGTGCACTGCAAGGGCAGCGCGCCCGCAAGGGCATCTTCATAACCACTTCTGATTTCAGCAGAGAAGCAAACGAGTATGTTTCGAAAATCGATTCCAAGATCGTTCTAATCGACGGCAAGTCACTCGCGCGTCTGATGATTGATTTTGGGGTTGGTGTCACGAGCGTAGCCATTTACGAAGTCAAGAAGATTGACTCGGACTACTTCGCTGAGGACTGAGAAGAACACCTAACAACGCGATCAAGGGGTATCGGACGCTTCCTTCGGTTCAGTGGACACCCTGACCTAACCGTTCAGGAGTGTCATCA
>NZ_DAINNK010000121.1:0-10272 GCF_036735925.1 Povalibacter sp. | reverse complement strand
CGGCGTAACGCCTGCAACGCCTCGTCCCAGGTTGTAGCAGAAGCCGAGTCCCGAGCCGCGCAGCTCCGTCGGATACAGCTCGGTCAGCACCGGGCCGATGACACTGAACATGCCGGTGGCGATGAAACCGAGCGGCACACTCAGCAGCAGCAACGTGACGTTGGAGATCGTCAACCCCGCATAGGACAGCGCGAGCACGATGCCGCCGATCGCAAACGCCATCAGCGTCACGCGGCGACCCGCGCGGTCGCTGAGCCAGGAACCGAAGGCGTAGCCGAGGAATGACCCCGCGATGATGGCTGCGAGATAACCGCTGCTGTCGACGATGGACAGTCCGCGTTCCGCGCGCAGCATGGCCGGCCACCAGGTGGCGATGGCCCAGTATCCGCCGTGCATGCCGATCGCCAGCAGACTGCCCTTCGCAGTCATCGCCAAGGTCGGCCCCGCGAAGATGCTATGCCATGGGACGCGGCGCGTGATGCTGCGAAACGCCGCGGGCTCCTGCAGCCGGCGTCGAAAGAAGAACACCGCGAGCGCCGGCAGGAATCCGACGACGAACGTGATGCGCCAGCCGAGATCGGGCGGCAGCACCGACAGCACGATCGTCGAAATGACTACAGCCAATCCCCATCCCACCGCCCAGCCGCTCTGGGCCATGCCGACCATCCGCCCCCTGATCTGCGGCGCAGCGACTTCCGCAACGAACACGGCGCCGACGGCGAGTTCGCCGCCGAAGCCCAGTCCCTGCAATGCACGCGCGATCAGCATCTGATGGAAATCGCCAGCGAGACCGCACAGGCAGGTGGCGACTGCAAACCACAAGATCGTAATCTTCAGCATCGCGACACGGCCGACGCGGTCGGCGAGCACGCCGGCGAGCCATCCGCCGAGCGCGGACGACGTGAGCGCGACGGTCGCCAGCAATCCGGCCTCGACGTGCGTCAGTCCCCACGCCGTCAGCAGGACGGGCAGCACGAAGGCATAAAGCTGGATATCCATGGCGTCCAGACTGAACCCGCTGAAGGTCGTCCAGAAGGCACGGCGAGCGTCGGTATCCAGCGTGCGATACCATGCAGGACTCATGCAGTGAGCGATCGCCTCCCGCGATTCGATGGCTTCGTGTGATGGCCAGATTCCTGGCGCAATTCCGGGCGATCACCGGTCTTCGTTCGTCGCGCTGCGCAACGGGACCGGGGCGCTGAAGCAAGACGACAGATGATTGACAGCATATCCCGCACCTCGATCGAACGGATAGCGTTCGGCCCGTTCTGCCTCACGCCGGGCGAACGGCTGCTGACGAAGGACGGCGCGCCCGTCGAGATCGGCGGACGCTCGCTCGATCTGCTCATCGCACTCGTCGCGCAACCCGGTCGCGTCCTGCACAAGAATGAATTGCTGAAACGCGTCTGGCCCGACGTCGTGGTCGAAGACAGCAGCCTGCGCTTTCACATGGCCGGCCTGCGCAAGATCCTCGGCGATGGCGAAGACGGTGCGCGCTACATCGCGACACAGGTCGGCGTCGGCTACGCCTTCGTCGCACCCGTGCAGGCGCTCGCCGCCATCGACGGCGAATTCGTGGCGGCGCCAGCGCTACCGTCGCAGCACGAACCCCAATCCATTCTCGACGCAAAACTGCCGGCGCGTCCGCCGGGCGTGATCGGACGTGATCGCGACATCCGGCTGCTGAGCGAGCGGCTGTCGGACACGCGCCTGTTCACCATCGTCGGCCCCGGTGGCGTCGGCAAGACGACGCTCGCACTCGAAACGGCACATGCATCGCTGGCCCGTTTCGCCGACAAGGCCGCCTTCGTCGATCTCGCGACGCTGGAAGATCCCGCGCTGATTCCTTCGGCCGTCGCCGGTGCGCTGGGGATTCCCGTCCAGGGCGCCGATCCGCTGTCGGTCGTGCTCGCCCACATCCGCCCGCGACAGCTGCTGCTGATCCTCGACAACTGCGAGCACATGGTCGATGCCGTATCGCGCATCGTCGAACAGATCCGGGACGCGGCGCCGCGGGTGAATGTGCTGGCCACCAGTCGCGAAGTCCTGCGCGTGCGCGGCGAACACGTGCACTGGCTGAACCCGCTCGACTATCCGCACGAGACGGCGAATCTGTCGCTCGATGAACTGCTGGCCTATCCGGCGGTCGAGCTGTTCATCGAACGCGCCTCGGCCGGCAACAGCGCACTCGGCGTGGATGCCGAAGCAGCCCGTCTGATCGCCGACATGTGTCGCCAGCTCGATGGCATGGCGCTGCCCATCGAACTGACCGCGGTGAGGGTCGCCGCCCATGGCTTGCGCGCCACGTCGGCGCTGCTGGCCCAGCGCTTCAATCTCGCCTGGAGCGGGCAGCGCACGGCCGTGCCGCGCCAGCAGACGCTGCAGGCCACGCTCGACTGGAGTTACGAACTGCTCTCGGAACCGGAACGGCTGACGCTGGAAAGACTGTCGGTCTTCGTCGGCTTCTTCTCGCTCGACTCGGCGCTGCACGTCGTCACCGACGACCGCATCGATGCCGACGCCGCGGCCATCGCGCTCGATGGACTGACGACCAAATCGCTGCTGTCGCCCAACCGCTCCTCGGGCACGAGCTGCTATCGCCTGCTGGAGATGACGCGCGCGTATGCCAAGAAGCGCTTCGCACTGCGCGGCGCTGACGAGTGCAATGCCACCGCCCGCCGTCACGCCGCCCGTTTCCTGCACGAACTCGAAACGCGCCAGCACGCGCCGCTGGATTTCCAGACGGAGACTGCGCACTTCACCCAGATGCTGGGCAACATCCGCGGCGCGCTGGAGTGGAGCTTCCGGCCGCACGGCGATCCCGATCTCGGCGTGCGACTGGCTGCGCTCAGCGCCCGCGTCTTCATGACGCTGTCGCTGCTGGTGGAATGCCGCACCTGGTGCGCGCGAGCCTTGCGCGATCTCGGCCGGCAGCACGCGGGCACGTCGACCGAGCTCGAACTGCAGGCCGCACTGGGACTGTCGCTCATGTTCACCGGCGGCAACAGCGAAGCCGCCGAATCGGCATTGCGCCGCGCGCTCGACATCGCCACGCGACTGGACGATCGCTGGAACCAGTTGCGACTGCTGGGACGCCTGCACATCTTCCATGAGCGCATCGGCGACTTCGCGACCGCAAAGACCTGGGCCGACACCGCCGTGAAGGTGGCCGCCGTCATCGACCAGCCCGAAGCCATCGCCATCGCGGCATCGCTCGCCGGCATCTCGCATCACCTGGCGGGCGACCAGACGCGGGCGCGCAGCGAACTGGAACTGTCGCTGCGCGAAAGCCTGCCCTCGGAACGCGCGCGCACCATCCACTACGGGTTCGATCATCGCAACCGCTCCGGCATCGCACTCGCGCGCACCTTGTGGCTGCAGGGACATGCCGATTTCGCGCGGCATGTCGCCGAACACATCGTGCAGCAGGCGGCACGCCTGGAACATCCCATCACGCACTGCATCGCATTGATCTGGACGCTGTCGGTACACCTGTGGCGCGGCGATCTCGATCACGCGCAGGCCAGTCTCGACGTCTTCGCGGATCGCGCCGAGCTGAATGCGTTTCAGCCCTACATCGCCGCGTCGACCGGCTTTCGCGGACAGCTGAGCATCGAACGCGAACAGCCCGAAGGCGCGCTCTGTCTGCTCGAGGAAAGCCTGGCGCGACTGCATGCCTCCCGATACGAACTGCTCACGAGCACGTTCGAAACCGCGCTGGTGCAGGGCCTGGCGCTGCGCGGCCGCAACGATGAAGCGCTGCTGGTGGCCAATACCGCGATCGATCGTTGCCTCGGCAATGGCGAGGGCTACCTGCTGCCCGAGATGCTGCGGCTGAAGGCCAGCGTCGTCGGCGATCCGTCCGCAGCCGAACGGCTGCTGCAGGAATCGCTCACCTGCGCCCGCACGCAGGGCGCGCGCGCCTGGGAACTGCGCGCCGCGATGGATCTCGCCCGTCTGTGGATTGCCGACGGGCGCCTCGCCGAGGCCATGTCGCTGCTCGGACCGGTTCGCGATGCGCTGACGGAAGGGCTGGCCACGCGCGACGTGCGCGCCGCCGATGCGCTCCTGCGATTGCACGCCTAGCACTTCGCGATGCGACGATCCTGGAACCGATCCGGATTCGAAACGTTGTCCCGATGCAGCAACAACGGATGACAGGAATGGCGCAGACAGTTTCCATCCGCGCACGTCGCAAGCAGTACCTCGTCAGGGGACAGCAAGTTCAGCAGGTCGATGCACGCGAGCTGCAGTCCGTGCTCGGCACGGCGAAAACGGAAGGCCCGGACGAAGCGCGCGGCAATCGCGCCGTACCGGATGCCGCGCGCTGGACGGCACGCGACGCGTGGCTTGCCGGCGGACGCTGAATCTGGCGGTCATTGTCGCCTCTTTCTTCCTGTAGGTCAGGCTTCAGCCTGACTCCTAAAGAGGCCGGCTGAAGCCGGCCCCACAGAAGAGCCAGCAGAAGATTCTGCGCCATCGCGCACGGGAGAAACCATGAAAACGCGGACACTCGGCAACCACCTCGAAGTTTCGGCCCTGGGCCTCGGCTGCATGGGACTGAGCTTCGCCTACGATCCGGTACCCGACCGGCAGCAGGGCATCGCGCTGCTGCGCGCGGCGGCAGAGCGCGGCGTGACCTTCTTCGACACGGCGGAAGTCTACGGTCCGTTCGCCAACGAGGAACTGCTCGGCGAAGCGCTGGCGCCGTTCAAGGGACAGGTGAAGATCGCCACGAAATTCGGTTTCCGGATCGATGAAAGAGGCCGGCAGGTCGGCGTCGACAGCCGGCCGGAACACATCCGCGAAGTGACCGAGGCGTCGCTCGGACGACTGAAGGTCGAGACGATCGACCTGCTCTACCAGCATCGCGTCGATCCGGAGGTGCCGATCGAAGACGTCGCCGGGACGGTGAAAGACCTGATCCGCGCCGGCAAGGTGAAGCACTTCGGTCTGTCGGAGGCCGGCGCGCAGACGATCCGCCGCGCGCATGCAGTGCAGCCGGTCACCGCACTGCAGAGCGAATACTCGTTGTGGTGGCGCGAGCCGGAGAAGGAGATCCTGCCGACGCTGGAAGAACTCGGCATCGGCTTCGTGCCCTACAGTCCGCTCGGTCGCGGTTTCCTGACCGGCAAGATCGACGAGAACACGCAGTTCGACAAAACCGACTTCCGCAACATCGTGCCGCGCTTCACGCCGGAAGCCCGCAAGGCCAATCAGTCGCTGGTGGCGCTGCTCGACAGGCTCGCGACCCGGAAGCAGGTGACGCCGGCGCAGCTCGCACTCGCCTGGCTGCTGGCGCAGAAGCCATGGATCGTGCCGATACCCGGCACGACCAGGCGGCACCGGCTCGAAGAAAATCTCGGCGCGCTCGACGTCGCGCTGACCTCCGCGGAGGTGCAGGAGATTTCCGCCGCGGTATCGAATACGCCCGTCGAGGGCGCGCGGTATCCGGAGAAGATGCAGAGGATGACGGGGCGCTGAGAGCTGACCTGCGCGCAATCCCCGGTGCCGCCGCGAATACGTGCGCACCGGAACTGCCCGCCAGGCTCAATCATTCGATTCTCGATCATTCGATGGAGGTTCAAGCCTGCGAAGGGGGACTGTCATCATGGCGCGACGCTACAGCAAGAAGGCATCGAAGAAGGTTCGCACGGTCATGCGCGAGCGCAAGCGCGGCACGCTGCGCAGCAGCTCCGGCAAGAAGGTCACGAGCCGCAAGCAGGCGATCGCCATCGCGCTGTCCGAGGCGCGGCGGTCCGGGGCGAAGGTTCCGAAGAAGAAGCGCAGCAGCAGGAAGACGTCGCGCAAGAAAAAGACGACGTCCCGGAAGAAGAAGTAGCAGCCGATCGCTACGCGGCGCGGCGTGCGCTCTCGGCCGGCGTCGCGACGTCGGGCTGACGGGCAGGCGACGCGTGCGCCTGGCCGCGTGCGCCCTGCATGGAGAAGGCCGAGATGGCCGACAGCATCTGGTTCGATTGATCTTCGAGCGCTTCCGCAGTGGCAATCAGTTCCTGCGCCATCTGCGCATCGCGCTGGGTGATCTGGTCCATCTGCACCACGGCCTTGTTGATCTGTTCGATGCCCGCGGACTGTTCGATGCTGGCGGCTTCGATCTCGCCGATCATCTGACCGACCTGCTGCACCGACTCCACGACGTTGCGCATCGACACTTCGGCTTCGCTGGCAAGATCGGTGCCGCGCGCCACCGTTCGACCGGAGACCTCGATCAGCTCGCGGATTTCGCGTGCCGACGTCGCCGACCGCTGCGCGAGGCTGCGCACTTCCTGCGCCACGATGGCGAATCCGCGACCCTGCTCACCCGCCCGCGCTGCTTCGACGGCCGCGTTGAGCGCCAGCAGGTTGGTCTGAAAGGCAATGCCATCGATGATCCCGACGATATCGCCGATGCGCTTCGAGGAATCGGCGATCTCCTTCATGGTGACGGAGACTTCGCCGACGACATCGCGACCGCGCACCGTGGCCGACGAGGCGCCGGTCGCCATGCCGGCGGCCTGGCGCGCGTTGTCCGTGTTGCGCTCCACCGTCGCGGTGAGTTCTTCGAGCGATGCGGCGGTTTCTTCGAGACTCGCCGCATGCTCGCTGGTGCGGTTGGAAAGCTCGGTGTTGGCCGCCACGACCGCGCCGACGCGCTCGCGCACCTCGCCCGCCGCCGCCAGGTTGTCCTTCAGCACGCCGTCGAGTTTGACGCGCACCTGTTCCAGCGTCTGTGCGACCGCGACGATGCATGACACGCCTTCGTCCGTAATCCGCGTGCGCGTGTCGCCGCTGACGAGGCGAAACGTCGCCTTCTGCAGCGCAATGAGCGGCCTCACGACCTTCTGCTGTACATAGATGAGATTGGCGAGACTGACCAGCGCACCGAGTGCGCCCGCACCTGCAGCCCAGTTCATGCCGGTGCTGCGCGCGAGATGCATCGTGAGGACCGAGAACAACAGCGTCAGGAATCCCAGCACCCAGCAGGAACTGATTCTCAGCGACGGGCTCAGCGCGCGCCCGAACGCGCCGACCAGGGACGTATCGACCACCTTTCCCTCGCGCAGAGTCAGCGCACCGGCGCGTCCCTGGCGGATCGCGGCATAGACACGTTCGGCCGCCTGAATCTCTTCGCGCGTCGGCTTCACGCGGACGGACATGTAGCCGCTGATGCGACCGTTCTCGATCATCGGCGTCACGTTGGCGCGCACCCAGTAGAAGCCGCCGGACTTGCGCCGGTTCTTGACGATGCCCGTCCAGCTGCGGCCGCTGCGGATCGTGGCCCACAGATCCGCGAAGGCCTCCTTCGGCATGTCCGGGTGCCGCACGATGTTCTGCGGCTGGCCGAGGCACTCTTCCAGGGAGAACTCGCTGCTGCTGAGAAAAGCCGGATTCGCGTAGGTGATGCGGCTCGCTGGATCGGTGTGCGTGATGATGACTTCGTCATCCGGCAGCACGTATTCGGTCTGCGTCGTGGGTCCGTTGTCGCGCATGGCTGCTGTTTCCGAAGTGTTTCCCTGTCCTTCCGTGATCGGCTGATATCTGCCGCGGTTGAGTGGTATCGGTTCGCATTTTCCTGTGAGGGAACGCCCGACGATGGCGCGGCCTCTCGGCCTCATCGACACGAATTTCCGTGCAGGAATGGCGTCCGGCGCCATTACGACTATTCGGCAGAACGCTGCCCACAACCCGTATTTCCGCGTCAGACGGCGAACGGCACAGTCTCGCGATCTTCGAGGGGAGCTGCCGCAATGCCCGCATCCGACTTTCGTTCCCGCCGCGCCAGCAACTTCGCGGTGGTTGCCTGGACGCTCGTGGTCATGCTGATGGGCTGCGGATCGGACAAGAGCGCCGCGGTGCCGGCCACCCCCGCGCCTGTGGCGCCGGCCGCTACCGTGTTGCCTGCCGCCGCAGTTGGCGGCGCTGCGGCAGCGGCTGCAGCGCCGGCAGCGGTCACGCAGGCGTCATGGCAGCCCGATGCGCTCGAAGAACTGCTCGCGCCGATCGCTCTGTATCCGGATGCGCTGCTGTCGCAGATCCTCGCCGCCTCGGTGAACTCGCAGGAAGTGCTCGACGGCGGCAACTGGCTGCTGCAGAACGAGAACCTGAAGGGCGATGCGCTCGACGAGGCGGCGGAGAAAGCGGGCTTCGGTCCGGCGATGCGCGCGCTGGTGCAGTTCCCGACCGTCGTCGACATGATGTGCCAGCAGATCGACTGGACGAAGCAGCTCGGCTCCGCCTTCACTTCCGACCAGGCGAGCGTGCTCGATGCCGTACAGCGGCTGCGGGCGCAGGCGAAGGACGTCGGCAATCTCAAATCGACGCCGCAGCAGACGGTCGAGACCAAAACGGAGAACAACAAGATCATCGTCGAAGTGAAGCCGGCGGATCCGCAGGTGATCTACGTGCCGCAGTACGACCCGCAGGTGGTCTACACCACGGCGCCGCCTGCGACGACGACCACGACGACGCAGAGCAGCGGCGTCAGCACCGGTGCGGCCGTTGCCGGCGCGCTGCTCGCCTTCGGCGTCGGCGTCATGGTCGGCAATGCCTTCCACGACGATTACTACTATCCGCACTGGGGCTACGGTTCCATGTACTTCGGACCGCGACCGTTCTATCCGCCCGCCTACGTCTATCGCCCCGTGTACGGCCCGGCTTTCCGGCCCGCTTATCACTACGCGCCGCCGCCGGGGTATCGCTACAACTACAACCACATCAACGTGCAGAACAACATCAACGTGAACGTGAACAATAACTACTTCAACCGCTTCGACAACAACCAGAACCTGCGCGCGGGCAATGCCAACAGTCCGATCTCCGGCACGAAGCACGGCGTCGGTGCAACGCAGCGCGCCGGACAGACTGCAGGCGGCACGCGCGATTCGTGGAAGGGCCAGTCGACGTATGCCGGCAACAGGAATCCCGCGACGCAGGCACGACTGAACCAGGCAGCAGGCAGGCCCGCCACTGCACAGGATCGACCGCAGCAGCACGTGGGCGGAGCGGGCGGCACGCGCAATCCGTCGGCCGGTACGCAGCACGTCGATCGCGGTTACGGCGGTTCGACGCGCTCGCCCTCGCGCGACATCGCCTCGCAGGCCCGGCCGAGCCAGAGCGCGACGCCGCGACCGGCAACAACGACGCATGCGACCAGCCGGCCCGCATCGCGACCGGACAATGCCTTCTCCGGCGCACGCTCGTCCGGCAATGGTTCGTTCGACCGCGCAGCCAGCGCCCGCGGTCACGCCAGTGCGGGATCGCGTCCCCATCCCGCTCGCTCGGCGCGCCGACGCTAGGAGAAGAAGATGAATCGTCCTCTCATCGCTCTCGCCGCGGCACTCTCCCTGGTCGCAGTCACGGGTTGCCAGCGCAAGGACGCCGCGACACCCGCACCGACGAGCGCAGCGACAACGACTGCAACAACATTCGCCACGCCCGAGGCCGCGATCGACGCGCTGGTCGCCGCGGTCGAAGGCAACGACGTTGCCGCGCTCAAGGAAATCCTCGGTCCGGGCATCGACGAACTACTGTCGTCCGGCGACGAGGTGGAGGATCGCGCCGAGCGCGAAGCCTTCATCGCGCGCTATCGCGAGCAGCACATGCTCGTCGCAGGCGGCCCCGATCGACTCGTGCTGCAGGTGGGCGCCGATCACTGGCCGTTGCCGATTCCCCTCGTGCGCGGCAACGACGGCTGGCACCTCGACGGCGAAGCCGGCGCCGACGAGATCGTGGTCCGCCGCATCGGCGCGAACGAGCTGCACACCATCGATGTGATGCGCGGCTTCGTCGAAGCGCAGGAAGACTACGCCGCCGTGGCCCACGATGGCGGCAACACGGGCGTCTATGCGCAGAAGCTGCGCAGCGACGCCGGCAAGCAGGACGGCCTGTACTGGGAAGCGGGCACCGGCGCAGCAGAAAGTCCGGCGGGGCCGGCACTCGCCGCTGCGACCAGCGAGGGCTACAACGCCGCGAAGGGAGAGCCGTATCACGGCTATCTGTATCGCATCCTGCTGTCGCAGGGCGCCGCGGCCAACGGCGGCGCGAAGGACTATGTCGTCGACGGCAAACTCACCGGCGGCTATGCGCTCCTCGGCTGGCCCGCGGACTACGGCGCCAGCGGCATCATGACGTTCATCGTGAATCAGGACGGCGTCGTGTGGCAGCGCGATCTCGGCGAAGACACCGCGAAGGCGGTCGCGGATATCACGCAGTTCAATCCGGATGAGGACTGGACGCCGCTGGCGGTGGAGGAAGTTGCTGCCGCGAACTAGC
>NZ_DAINNK010000120.1:0-10369 GCF_036735925.1 Povalibacter sp. | reverse complement strand
ATGTCGCGCCCTTTGGCAGCACCACCAACCAGACGCTTTCGGCTCGCGTGCTGCTGGACAACGCCGATCGCAAGTGGCCGCCCGGCCTGTATGTGACTGCGGAAGTAACGCTCACAAACACGGCAGTACCGCTTGCCATATCAAGTGGCGCTCTGCAGACGATGGAGGAACGCACGGTCGTCTTCGTACAGGGCGAGGAGGGCTTTGAGCCCCGAGCCGTTCAGCTCGGCCGCAGCGACGGCGAAGTGACCGAAGTGCTCGCAGGTCTTGAACCCGGCGATACCTACGCAACCAGGAACAGCTTCATCCTAAAGGCAGAGCTCGGCAAGGGCGAAGCTGAGCATGGGCACTAAAAGGAGGCTGCAATGATCGACGCTCTTCTGCGTTTCTCCATCGCCCGACGCTGGATCATCCTGTTTCTGGTCGTGGTGGCCGCCGCAGCCGGTGTCTGGAGCTATCAACGGTTGCCGATCGATGCGGTACCGGACATCACCAACGTGCAGGTGCAGATCAATACACAGGCGCCGGGCTACTCGCCACTGGAAGTCGAGCAGCGGATAACTTATCTGGTTGAGACGGCCATTTCCGGCCTGCCGCGCATCGAGTATACGCGCTCGCTGTCGCGCTATGGCCTGTCGCAAGTCACCGTCGTGTTCCTCGACGGCACCGACATCTACTTTGCGCGAAATCTCATCAATGAGCGCTTGCAGCAGGCCAAGAGTCAGCTGCCCAGCGGCATCGAGCCAGAGATGGGCCCGATCGCGACGGGCCTGGGCGAGATCTTTCTCTACACCGTCCACGCCGATGAAAAGGCGCGACAGCCCAACGGCCAGCCATACGACGCCACTGCCTTGCGCACGCTGCAGGACTGGGTGATCCGCCCGCAGCTGCGCCAAGTGCCCAATGTCACCGAGGTCAATACGATCGGTGGTTATGAAAAGCAGTTCCACGTCACGCCCGACCCGGCGCGACTGCTCGCGTTTGGCCTGTCGCTAGAGGATGTTGTCAATGCGCTCGAGAGGAATAACGCCAACGTCGGCGCCGGCTACATCGAGAGGAACGGTGAACAGTATCTGATCCGCTCGCCTGGCCAAGTCTCCGACATTGCGTCGATTGAGCGGGTGATCGTCGCGCACCGCGACGGCGTGCCTGTCACCGTGCGCGATGTCGCAGACGTTGCCTTCGGCAAGCAGTTGCGCACCGGCGCCGCGACACGCGATGGCGAGGAGACGGTGCTCGGCACGGCCGTGATGCTGATCGGCGAAAACAGTCGAACGGTGTCGAAGGCCGTGGCTGCCAAGCTTGCGGAAATCGACAAGACCTTGCCCGAAGGCATCACCGCGGAGCCGGTCTACGACCGCACGGTGCTCGTCAACAAAACCATCTCGACGGTGCAAAAGAATCTGCTGGAAGGCGCCGTGCTGGTGGTTGCGGTGTTGCTGCTGATGCTTGGCAACGTCCGCGCGGCGTTGCTCACGGCGATGGTGATTCCGCTGTCCATGCTGATGCTGATGACTGGCATGGTCGAGAGCAAAGTCAGCGCCAATCTGATGTCGCTGGGCGCGCTTGACTTCGGTCTCATCGTGGATGGCGCCGTGATCATTGTCGAGAACTGTATTTTGCGGCTGGCAGGCAGACAGCATCATGAAGGACGGCTGCTGACGCTCGAGGAGCGGTTGCAAACCGTCTTTGCAGGCACGCGCGAAGTCTTCACGCCGAGTCTCGTGAGCGTGCTGGTGGTGATCCTGGTGAACTTGCCGATCCTGGCGCTGACAGGCGTTGAGGGAAAGATGTTCCGGCCCATGGCGCTCGCCGTCATCATCGCCTTGCTGTCTGCGCTCGTGTTGTCGCTGACCTTTGTTCCGGCAGCAGTGGCCTTATTCCTGCGCGGCCGAATCGAAGAGAAGGAGAACGCGATTGTCCGCACCGCGCGCCGCCTGTACACGCCGGCCTTCGATGCGGCCCTGCGCTTTCGCCTGCCGGTCCTTGGAGCGGCGGTTGCGCTCGTCCTCTTCTGCGGCTGGCTCGCTTCGCGGATGGGCTCGGAGTTCATTCCGAGTCTCGATGAAGGCGACGTCGCCGTGCAGGCGCTGCGCATCCCGGGCACCAGCCTCACGCAATCGCTGGAGATGCAGTTCCAACTCGAACGCGCGCTCAAGGACATGCCGGAGGTGAAAACGTACTTCTCACGCGTGGGTACGGCCGAGGTCGCGACCGATCCGATGCCGCCGAATATCTCGGACGGCTATGTCATGCTCAAGGATCACGCCGACTGGCCCAATCCCGATAAATCCAAGGCGGAGCTGCTCGAAGAAATCGAGCAGAGGCTCGAAGGCTCGCCCGGCAACGCCTTCGAGATCAGTCAGCCGATCGAGCTGCGCTTCAACGAACTGATTTCTGGGGTGCGTTCGGATCTCGGCATCAAGGTCTATGGCGATGATCTGGATCAGCTCCTGAAAACCGGCAACGCGATCGCCGCGATGTTGAACACCGTCCCGGGCGCCGAAGGTGTGAAGGTCGAGCAAGTGGCAGGCTTGCCAGTGCTGTCGGTGGAGCCCAATCGCGCCGCGCTCTACCGCTATGGGCTCAACGTCGCAGATGTGCAAGACGTGCTTGCCGCCGCGACGGGGGGCGAAGAGGCCGGCCAACTGTTCGAGGGCGACCAACGCTTCGGGTTGGTGGTCCGTCTGCCCGAACACCTGCGCAGTGATCTGACGGCGCTCGGGCGCCTGCCCATCCCATTGCCCGAGCGAGATGGCGTGCGCGGCTATGTGCCGCTCGGTGAAGTCGCGATGCTGAAAATCGCGCCTGGACCGAACCAGATCAGCCGAGAGAACGGTAAGCGTCGGCTGGTCGTGTCCGCGAATGTACGCGGGCGCGATCTCGGCAGCTTTGTCGCGGAGGCCCGCGCGAAGATCGAGCAGCAGGTGAAACTCCCGTCCGGCTATTGGCTGGCCTACGGCGGAACCTTCGAGCAGCTTGAATCGGCAACGCAACGCCTGACCCTGCTCGTGCCGGTGACGTTGATCATGATTTTCGCGCTGCTGCTGATGACCTTCGGGTCGGCGAAGGACGCCGCGCTCGTCTTCAGTGGCGTGCCACTCGCGCTCACGGGCGGGGTGATCTCACTCTGGTTGCGCGACATTCCGCTGTCGATCACGGCCGGCGTGGGCTTCATCACGCTCTCGGGTGTTGCCGTGCTGACCGGTGTCGTGATGGTTTCGGCGTTTCGCGATCGGCTCGCCCAGGGCGCCACGATCGACGACGCGATCCGTGAGGGCGCGATGTTGCGCCTGCGGCCGATTCTGATGGTCGCGCTGGTCGCCGCACTCGGCTTTCTGCCGATGGCGCTCAACACGAGCACGGGCGCCGAAGTTCAACGCCCGCTCGCCACCGTCGTCATTGGTGGAATTATTTCCTCCACGCTCCTCACGTTGCTCGTGCTTCCCGGCCTATATCGCATGACGTGGCGACAGCCTCAGCCCGTGATCGGAACGGTCGCCGTCAAGGAGTCCTACTCATGAAACAGATCAAGGCATACATCCACCAGATCCGCACCGCGCAGGTCGTTCAGGCGCTGGCGGACGCGGGCTTCCGCAATCTTGCACTGCTGGACGTCAAAGGCACGCTCAAGCCTCTTAGCGACAACGAACGGTACTACTCCCCCGAGGGCATTGGCCTGTTGATCGGCGAAGTGCGGCTCGAGCTCGTGTGCGAAGACCACGAAGCGGATGCCGTCACGGCGATCATCCGCACTCACGCGCAGATCGGGCCTCAAGTGTCGGGGTGGGTCTATGTGAGTCCCCTAGAGCAGGCGCTCCCGATCGGCGGTGAACCGCCGGCTGCGCCGACCTCATGACGGATATTGAGGTTTACGGCGTTGTCGACTCGAAAGCGCATGGCCGATACCCGGGCCTTCTGCCTGGTGATCGTCGCGCTCTTTCTCATCTCACGTTCGGCGTGGCACGAGTCGAGCGGGACCGTTGCTCACGTGTTGACGCCGATCGGAATCGTACTCGCGGCCATCGGCGCGCTGGGACGACTCTGGTGCAGCAGCTACATGGCTGGCAACAAGAATGTGCAGCTCGTGAGGGTCGGTCCCTACTCGCTGACGCGCAATCCACTCTACGTCTTCAGCTTCCTCGGCGGACTCGGCATCACGATCACGACCGAGACACTCACTTTGCCCGTGCTGTTCATGGTGTGGTTCGCCTGGTACTACCGGGATGTCATCCAACAGGAAGAAGTGCACCTGGGCGACCGCCACGGCGCACGCTTCGTCGATTACAGAGCGAGCGTGCCGCGGTTCTGGCCACGACTGTCCGGCTACTGGGAGCCAGGGCGATGGGAGGTCTGTCCGGCCGCGCTTCGCCGCTCGCTGACGGAAGTGGTCTGGTTCGTGATCGCGGCCGTGATCGTGCATGCCTTGCACGATCTGCGCGACGTGTTCGCGTGGCCTTCGTTGTTCGCACTCTACTGACGGAGGTGAGCCGTGTCGCAACCTCGTCCTCCCAGGCGCAAGCCCGCAGAGGCTGCGTCACCCAATCTCAAGAAGCAGTTATGGATTGTTTTCGGCGTCGCCATTCTTGTGAGCGCTCTGGCGGTCGCGTTGATGAATTTGGACTTTCTCCGCTCAATACCGCCAGAACAAGTCATCCGTGTCTACCGGGTCCACGGCTGCCGCTGTGTGTTTCCGTGGGCGCGTGCCTTGGAAGCTGAAGGATTCATCGTGCGCTTGTCCGAAACCGAGACCTTGAAGAACACACGGACACGCCTGCAGGTACCCGAGAGCCTGCATGGCTGCCACCTCGGTGATTACCTCGGCTATTTCGTCGAAGGACACGTCGATGCCTCGGCGCTGCGAGCGCTGGCGGCGCAGCGCCCCGATGGACTTGGGGTCGTGACCGAAGCCGTTGTCGGGATGGAGAAGGAATATTCAGTGAGCGTCCTCGATGAGCGCAGTCCCGTGCTGCTGGTCGACCGCAGCGGACGCACGCGCAAGTGGTTTCAACCGGCCGGTGATTCACGAGGGGGCTCGCCGTAATGCGTCCGACATCGGAGGCAACATCCGATACGAGTGCCTCTGGCCGCTGGTGGAGTTTTCCGCCGTTGCGTGGCGCCTTGCTGGCGGCAGTCATCGCTGGCACGGCGTTCGTGTGCGAACGGCTTGGCGTGCTGCCTCATCAAATCGCCATCGGTGCCTATGCGCTCTCCATCCCCATCGGTGGCTGGCATTGGATTCGCGAGGGAATCGAAGAACTCATCCACGAACGCAAGATCGGTATTGAAATACTGATGATGGCGGCCACTGCCGGCGCGGCTGTGTTGGGCCTGTGGGATGAGGCGGCAGCGCTCGTTGTCCTCTACGGCGCCGCAGAAGGACTGGAAGAGTACACTTACGCTCGCACGCGATCCTCAATCCGCTCGCTCCTCGACTTGGCGCCCAAGGAGGCGCAACTCCTGGAGGGCAGCGGCAGTGAGCGGACGATACCTGCCACGGAACTCAAGCCCGGCGATAGATTCGTCGTGCGCCCCGCACAAGGCGTTGTGACCGACGGCGTGATCGTCGAAGGGCGTTCGAGCCTCAACGAGGCATCCATTACCGGTGAATCGATGCCGGTGGAGAAAGGGCCGGGCGACAAGGTGTTTGCCGGCAGCATCAACACCGAGGGTGCGCTCGTGGTCGAGGCGACCGCCGCGTTCGCCGACAACACGCTGTCGCGCATCATCCATCTCGTCGAAGAAGCGCAGGAGCGCAAGGGACGCGCGCAACAATGGATCGAACGCTTTGGCCGACGCTACAGCCCGGCGGTGCTGATCGCGGCGGCGTTGCTGCTCGTCGTTCCCGCGCTGTTTGGGCTGCCCATCGATTTTTGGGCGCGGCGCGCGGTCGTGTTGCTCGTGGCGGCCGCGCCCTGCGCGCTCATCATGTCGATGCCGATGGCGATGGCCGCTGCGATCGGTAGCGCCGGGCGACACGGCATTTTGATCAAAGGCGGCGCGCACCTCGAACATCTCGGACGGATCCGCATCATCGCCTTCGACAAGACCGGGACGCTCACCATCGGACGGCCGGAAGTCACTCATGTCATCGGCAATCCGCTCGAGGAGAACGAGCTGCTGCGCAAAGCGGCGAGTGTCGAACATTTCTCGCAGCATCCCCTGGCGCAGGCGATCGTGACCGAGGCCGAGCGACGCGGGCTCACGCGCGAGCCCGCACAGGACTTCCAGTCGATCACGGGCGGCGGCGCCGAGGCCATGATCGGATCGCAGCGGTGGCTCATTGGCAGCCCCGCGCTCATGCGCGAGCAGGGCATCGCGCTCAACGCCCTCGACGCCAAGATCACAGCGCTGCAGCGCGAGGGCAACACCGTCGTCGCCGTGGCCAACGCGGGCAAGGCGGTGGGACTCATCACACTACAGGATCAAGTGCGTCCGGAAGCGGCCGAGGTGGTACGCGAGCTCCAGCGCCGCGGCATACGCATCATCATGCTGACCGGTGACAACACGCTGACCGGCGAGGCCGTGGCGAGACGCCTGGGCATCGAAGAGGTACGGGCGGAGCTCAAGCCACAGGACAAGGTCGGCGAGATCGAGGAGATCATGCTGCATACGCCGGTGCTCATGGTGGGCGACGGCGTGAACGATGCGCCGGCGCTTGCCGCAGCCACGTGTGGCATCGCCATGGGCGCAGCCGGCACCGACGCTGCCATCGAGGCGGCGGATATCGCGCTCATGGCCGATGATTTGAACAAGGTCATCGTCGCACTCGATTTCGGCGAGAAGGCGCGGCGCGTGAGCCTTCAGAACATCGTCCTTTCGATTGCAATTCTGATCGTTATGATTCCGCTCGCGGTGATCGGGCTGATCGGCGTCGCAACGGCCGTGCTCGTCCACGAGAGCGCCGAGCTGCTTGCCGTTGCAAATGGCGCGAGAGCGGGTGCGATCGCGCGTCAAGCGAAGGAGGGCTGATCATGCGCGGGTTCGTTTCTGCTCTTGAGTTACGCGCCTGTCTGGCCAGCATCGTTTGCATTTTCGCCTGGGGTCTCGCTTATTCGGATGAACCCCATGAGATCTACAAGTCCACGGACGCTGAGGGCCGGCCGATTTACTCGGATCGGCCGCTGTCGCCCTCGGCGCAACGCGTGATCGTCCGGTCGACTCGTGATCCGGCCGCTGCCGAAGCGGCAGCGGCTCAGGTCCAGGCCACGAATGAGCGCGTCGAGGCGTACCGAAAGCAGGAAGCAGACAAACGTGTCGCCAAGGAGGGCGAGCAGAAAGCACAGGTACGCAGACAAGAGGACTGCCGCCGAGCGCGCGATCGTTACCTGATGTTCGCCGAGAACAACCGGCTCTACCGCCGCGACGAGCAGGGCAATCGGGTGTACTACACCAGTGTCGAGATCGACGCCGAACGAACCAGCGCCGAGAAACGAATGAAGGAACTGTGCGACGGGACGCCTCGGTGAAGTCTGTGACTAGAACGCCCATTGAGCTGTCGCAGCGTGCTCCTGACGGTGCAACGGCGAGTCGCGAGGCACAAACGAACGGATCGCTCGGTGAAGTCGACGACACGATGCTTCGATCTCTCGCGCGGGCCGCGCAACGACTGTCTATGCGACGCCCGGAGATATCCGTCGAGCTGTGTGTGCTGCTTACATGCATGTTCTTCGCCGTCATCAGTAGTGCGCCGTTCTGGAAGGCGCTGTTGGCGGACCGACGATGGGCCGACGCGTCGACGTGGACGTTCGCTGCGCCGGTATTCATCGCGATCACGCTGCTGCACTTCGCTGTGCTGGCTGCGGTTTGCAACCGCTGGACGGCGAAACCCATCCTGGCGGTATTGCTGCTCGTGAATGCCTGCGCGATGCCATTCATGCAGGACTATGGCGTGTATCTGGACCCGACCATGGTTCGCAACATCGTACGCACGGATGTTGGCGAGGCGGGCGAATACTTAAGCGTTACAGGGCTCATGCGAGTGGCGCTTTATGGGGGAGTCCCGGCTGCGGTGCTCCTGACGTTGCGGTTCTCCCGCCGGCCGCTCGCGCGCGCTGCAGTCGTGCGATGTGTGCTGATCGCCGGCGCAGTGCTCGGCAGCCTCCTCGCGCTCGCGCTGGTGATGAAGGACTTCGCGCCGCTCATGCGGGCGCACAAGCAGATGCGCTATCTGATCACCCCTGGCAACTACCTGTACTCAATGACGCGTGTGCTGACCGGCACTATCCGTGGCGAGGCACCCGCTCGCACTCATCTGGTCGGGACGGATCGCCACACTGCATCTGCCGCCATCGCCGACAAGCCCGTGCTGTTCGTCATGATCGTAGGCGAGACGGCGCGAGGCGATAACTTCTCGCTGAACGGCTACGCACGCGACACCAACCCCCGCCTCTCGAATCTCGATATCGTCAACTTCCCGGACGTGACGTCGTGTGGCACAGCAACTGAAGTCTCGCTCCCGTGCATGTTCTCTCCGTTCGGCCGTGATCGCTATGACGAAGACACCACCCGCAATCACGATGGACTCCTCAACGTGCTCGCCCATGCCGGCTATCGCGTGCTGTGGCGGGACAACAATTCCGGCTGCAAAGGCACTTGTGAGGGCGATGGAATCGCCCTGCAGACCGCCTCGCAGCTGTCGAGCGTCGAGTGTCCCAACGGACGATGCTTGGATGAGATCCTGCTCCGAAATCTGAACGTAGTCGCCTCGACCGGCGCGGAGAATGTGTTCCTCGTGCTGCATCAGCTCGGTAATCACGGACCCGCCTACTACCAGCGCTATCCGCCGACGTTCCGCCGCTTCACGCCGACCTGTGACACGGTCGAGCTGCGGAAGTGCACACAGGAGCAGCTCGTCAATACGTACGACAACGCGATTCTTTACACCGATCATTTGCTCGGAGAGGTCATCGCCTTCCTCAGCGAGCGCGCGGATCAGTATCGGACCGCGATGCTCTACGTAGGTGATCACGGCGAGTCCCTTGGAGAGGGCGGCGTCTATCTGCACGGATTGCCTTACGCCATTGCGCCACACGTGCAGACGCATGTGCCCATGCTGATGTGGATGTCCGAGAGCTTTCGCGAGGACTTCAAAGTGAATTCGCAATGCATCCGCGCACAGGCCACGCGGGCCGCGAGTCACGACAACGTCTTTCACTCGATCGTCGGGTTATTGGCGATCGAAACATCCGAGTATCGGGCCGATAGCGATCTCTTTGAAAGCTGCGTTCGACATGCATTGCGTGCTGCCGGACGGACATAGGCACACCGCACCCAGGAAGAGCTTATGAGTATTAGAATCGCTGCTTGCCTGCTCTTCAGCGTAGCTGCGGTCGCGGGGTTGAGCGGCTGCGTGCTCTTTGAGCCGGAAAGCAAACAAACACCAGAAACCTTTACTGAGGCGTTGCAAGTCTGTCGCATGCAGCAGCCCGGTCGTGCCAATCGTCGCGTGCATCTGCCGCCGACGCACGCTGGCGTGGCCGGGTGCCTGCAGCGCCGCGGATGGAACCCGGACGGCTCACGCATCCCGCAGTAGTCGCAGACTAAGGGGGATCAAATGAGAACTATCTCAACAGGCGGAATGGCAGCAGTCGGAATGGTTGTGGCGCTCCTCGCATTCAGCGCCCCGTCGGACGCCGAACGATCAGCCTGTGCATTGCTTCCGCCCGAGCAAGTGAGCGCGATCGTGGGTTCGGCCGTTCATGTGAACGCCGCCGAATCATCGAAGGCGGAGTCGCAGCTGGACGTCTGTGTGTATCGCGGCCAGGACTTGACCATCCGATTCTCAATCCACACAAGCGATAGCGAGCTCGCCGCACGTTCAGCGTTTGCGCAACACGTAACAGAGGCTTTCAGTCGTGACACACCCGATCGACTCCTTCGCGGTGTGGGTGCGGAAGCGCGCTTCGGCACGGTGGAGCGCACACGCTCAGGTATCGTCGTCGCCCGCTACGACACGACTGTGATGGTGCTGGTCGGTCCTCATGATCAGTCTTTGCTCGTTGCCCTGGCGCGCAGCGCCATTGCGGAATTGAGTGCCGCACCTCACAAGGCTGATCCGTGACGCTCTGAACCGGCTGACGAGCGCAAGCACGCGGCGCTCACGCGCGGATATCCGCGACTGCATTGCGTCAAGCCGTGCGTGTTTCGACTGACGTTTGTCCCGTGAGCGCCTACGCTGCAGCTCTTTTCGCTGGATTGAACCGCCGGTGCTTGCGTTGGGGACTATGATTATCGGTGGTCGAAAAATGTGAGGCGCGGAGGTGGGACCGATGCTGAAGCACGCGGGTCGTGCGGCAGCGCACTCATTGTCGGCGGCGATTGCCGCCCTGTTCTTCGTTCTGGGCACTTCAGCGGTGATCGCAGATGG
>NZ_DAINNK010000119.1:0-10587 GCF_036735925.1 Povalibacter sp. | reverse complement strand
CGCCGCCGACACGCCGAAGATCGATCAGGCCGCACTCAACAAGCGCATCGCCGACGAGGACGCGACGCTACTGATTCTCGATGCGCGCACGCCGGAGGAATTCGCTGCCGGTCACGTGCCCGGCGCCATCAACATTCCGTACACGTACTTGCCTGCCAGCATCTCTTCGTTGCCGGATGCTGCGAACAAGGACATCGTCGTCTACTGCGAAACCGGCGTTCGCGCCGAGCGCGCCGCCTCGCGGCTCAAGGAGAACGGCTTCACACGCCTGCTGCACCTCGACGGCGACATGAAGGCGTGGCGCGAAAAGCAGCAGTCGGTGGAGAAGTAACGGCGGCCTGCCTTCCGGCTACCCGCTCGCGGAGCCTTTGAAGTCCCGTTCGATGCGAGCCCTCACCAGCTTGCGCAATTCCGCAGGCAAGCTCGTCTCACGCTCCCGGTTCAAGAGCGCGTCCCGCTGGATCATGCCGTGCTTCGCCAGTTCCCTGGTAAACGCCCGATCCTTGTCGCGGCCGGCCACGTACTTCGAGATGGCCAGATCGTTTACTTCCAGGCATAAACCAGTCACGCCGGCCGTATTCGGATTGCTGATCTTCACCAAGCGCTGGCGCCATCCGGCAGGCAAGGTTGCTGTTTTCTCGTCGACACCTTGGGCGTAATAGCCATACAGCTCGTGAAAGGGTGATCCCTCTCCTATGCTGCCGTCGATGAGATCCGATAGCTGCGGGCGGTGGAGAGGGAACACATCCGCCTCCGCGGAGACCAACAGAGAAGCGGGCGCATCGGGAAACTGCCCGAGAATCGACTGACTGCCGATGATGACGATTTCGGACTCGTTGGCGATCGACCCGGCTGCCCGAATCAGGTGCTCAAGCTCGGAACGCTGCATGGATCTGCCATCGCTCCCGGTGAGTAAGGATTCCGGCAAAGGGTGAGGATTGCCGCAGACGCGCTGCGTTCTCGCCGGGATCCGTGATGATCGCTGCCACGTTTTGCCAGGGTTGACTCAGCAGTTGACGCCATTCCTCGAGCCACGTCGGCACATGGCTACGGCGGGCGGAACTCCAGCGCTCGACATTTCTGCGAGCGATTTCGAGAAGCTGGGGATCGCGTTCGATCTTTCGTGCTATCACCGCATGCATCGCCAGGCTGCGCGCATCCAGCAGCCGATGCGAAGAATAGGTGGATATCGCCGTCGATTCGTTCGGCACCCAGGCGACCACTGGCTTGAGTCCTGCAGCCCTGCGCCGTTGTCGCAGTCGCCGCATGCGCTCGGCAGGTGTCATGGCCGATCCGGTGGGTGGGCGGCCGCGCGGTCGCTTGCGAGTCTTTGCAGGTTTTCTGGCCACGAATAAGCGTAACCCGTGACGATTATTGCCGGCAATGGGGTCAACCGAAATCGTCGGAATTGCGTCCGGGCCGCTAAGATAAGGGTTTCCTGGAGCGCGCCGAGCATGACAACAGCGGATTCTGTTCTCCGGTCCGGCAGCAAGGTTTCTCTTACCGGCACCGTAACGTCCCGCGAAACACGAAGAAAGCGTGATGGTGCAACTTACGTACGCGCGCGACTGGTACGAGAGGGAGCATCTGACGTACCGGTAATCTGGTGGAACGAGACCGATGCCGTGCTCGAGGGCGAGCGAGTCGTCGTCGAGGGAAGCCTCAAGGAATACAACGGCAGTCTGGAGTTGCACGCGCGTCAGACCCGCGTTCTCCGCGATCCGACGCAATCTGCGTCAAAGGTCCATCCTCACCATCGTGTGATCGAATACCTGATTCAGTGTGTCGAAGCCGAGGCGGCGCTTGGCGCCATGTTCGATCTGCAAAGCAGGGAGATCGCGTTGCAGAAGGAGGGCGCGGATCCCATCGTCACCTTGCTGGCGACGGATGAGGACACCGGTGTTGTGGTCAATCCCGAAGTGGTCGAATGGTGCAGAAAACAGTCCGAGCAGGGAGCGACTTCGATTCTTGTCGGCTATCCGATAGTCACAGGGATTATTGAGGACAGAGGGATCGAACAAGTTCGGGTCGCGCCACTCTTCACGGTGGAGTGCGATCTAAGCATCGATGGCGCAGACGTCACGCTTCAGCGCACCAATGTTGAAACTGAGGACCTGAATCCTCAGGCGCTGGTCCTGTTGGGGATCGATGAACGAGAGCGTCGCAACGACCTTGAAGATGAGCTCAATGAGTCTGGATTGCTGGCGGGAGCACACAGCGCGGCCGAGCGCCTTCAAGCCCGACTGGACATTCTGCAGGCCCGCGGTGTCGTAGATTCGGCCCCAGTCCTTGATCCACTTTCATTGGGTCCCGTTGCAACGAATCGAGGTGTCTCGAACGCGCTCATGTTCATGCCCGCGACGAGTCGAGTCGGTCCGACGAAACAACTCCTTGACGAGCTGCAGCAACTGGGGCGCGCGAAACCTGACGAGCTCGAACGGGGGCCTCTGGGGCTCATGCTCACTGCCACCAGAGTTGCAGCGGTAGCGGGCGTCGATGTTCATCCCACGATCACCGAGACCAACTATCGCCAAGATCTGGCTGCACATTCCGCACTGAAGTCCATGCTGACGGTTGTTACCGGGCCGCCCGGCACGGGCAAGTCGCAGGTCCTCGTCAATACGATTGTCGCGGCCCTTGCCAACGGTCAGTCCGTGCTGGTCGCGTCGAAGAACAACGCTGCAGTGGACGTAGTGATCGATCGTCTGGAGCGGGTCGCCCCAGACGTGCGTCCGATCCGCACAGGCAACAGAGCAGCTCGGGAGTCGACCGTCAGCAAGCTCAGGGCGGCGGTGACTGCTGTGGGGGATCGGGATCCGCAGTTGGCAACCGTGCGACTGAAGTGGGATCGATGCGCTGCCCGCATCGCGCAGTTGCATCATGCCTTCATCGACCATGAACGCCTCGATCGCGCATATCGCGAGGCGTCAGTGCAGCTGGATGCCGAGTTGACGAAGCTTCCGGCAGGACTTTTCAGTCAGCTGGATCAGCAGACGATCAACAACGTTCTTGGATTGCTGAAGCGCTCGATAGGTCGATCGATGCCGTTTCTTGCGTATCTTTTTCCATGGTTGAGGCGCCGCTGGATCGAGAAGCGGGTCGATGAATTTTTCCGGGAGGCGAAAGCCACCGTGCCGGCTGAGACTCTGGCGGCACTGACTGACCGGCGCTCACCGCTAATGCTCCGCGATTCACCTTCGCTCAAGGCGTTGGCAAGCCGAGTGCGAAATATCATCGACCAGATCGCACGCGCCAGGGAGCTCGAAAGCAAACAGGTCGCAATTGCTCAAGAGCGCGAATCCCTGCCCACGATCGATCAGCTCGAGATCTCGATGGCCGATCACGACCCTGAACGCCAGCAAATGGGGAGACTGCTGCTGACGTCCATCCTCAACGACCGGAAGGCGCGCGTGCCGGCGAGTGCCAGAGCCGCCGGTTCCCGAGTGTTGACCACGTTGGCGGGCGATCCTGCCGCCAGATGGCCGACGCAGGTGTTGGGAAGCGTGTTTGCAGACTTGTTGCCACTGGTTCCCGTTTGGGCTTTGACGAGCCTGAGTGCCAAAGACAACGTTCCGCTGGTTCCTGGCCTGTTCGATCTCGTGATTATCGACGAGGCGTCGCAAGGAGACGTCGCCTCGATGGTGCCGCTGTTGTATCGCGCGAAGCGTGCGGTCGTGATCGGCGATCCACACCAGCTGACGCATGTGACGCGCTTGAAATCGCACCGAGCCGAGCGCCTGGCGACGACCACTGGTCTGTCAAGCAGGCAACATGTCGATTGGAACTACGTCAAGATGAACTGCTTCGAGCTGGCGCGACGCTGTCTTGACGGCGTGCCGATTCTTCTCGATCAGCACTTTCGCTGTCATCCCGCCATTGTCGAATTCTCGAACCGTCATAGTTCCTTGTATGACGGCGGATTGGTGGTGTGTACGGATCCGGGAGTCTGGAAAGGCGAGAAGGGTATCGAGTGGGTCGATGTCAGAGGCGAGATGGAGCTGCTCCGCAGCGGAAGTCGGCGGAATGCGCCAGAGGCGGAGGCAGTCATCAGAACGATTGCGGCTTTGCTGGCGCGGAACTCTGGTTCAGCTCTGAGCGTGGGCGTTGTCAGTCCTTACCACGCTCAGGTCGTATTGATTGAGAGAATGGTGGCTGAAGCGTTGTCTCATGCGAGTTCAGTCGCCGTCAAAACAGTGCATCAGTTTCAGGGCGATGAAAGGGACGTGATGATCTACTCGCCGGCGATTGCGGGAAGTCCCGAGCAACTGGGTGCACTGATGGCGCTGAACAAGAATCTGGTGAACGTTGCAATCACGCGTGCACGACGACAGTTGATTATCGTGGGCGATCTTGAGGTTTGCCTTGGCACACAGACGATTCTGCGGGACCTCGCCGAGTATTGCATGTCGCTTCAGGAAGCCGGTGCATACACGCCATTCGAGCTGGACGTGCGCAATGAAATGGCAGGCCGCGGCCTGGTCGCAGAGATCGGAGTGATGTGCGGCGTCGATCGCCTCGGAATTGCAGTGACGAGCGGCGATCGACGAATCGCGGTGCAATGCGATGGTCACGCATTCCGTTCCGAGGATTCTCCGGATGCAGCGGATCTGCGATTGGCGGTGGAAGGATATGAGGTACGCCGAATATCGCCACGGCAGATTGGTCGCGATTTGAAAAGAACCGTCGACGCACTGCTCGATACTCGGGTGCACTAGCTGTAAGAGTGCCGATACCGGCCCGTACCGGGAGCAAGGATGTCGCGGTCGAAAAGTAGAAGAGTCGGCGCATTACCGGCAATCTCGCGACAGACTAACCGGAAGACCGATGGAGGTTCTCGTGTCATCGAAGTTCTACCTGTCCGGGTTGCTGTCCCTGCTGTGTCTGTGCCTGCTCGCCGGCTGTCGTTCCGGCGGCGAAGCGCGCGAGGTCGATCTGCTGATCGTCGGCGGGACCGTCATCGATCCCGCTTCTCGTAGTGTCGTCAGAGATGCGGCAGTAGCGATCGACGCGGGAGTGATCGTTGCCGCAGGTCAGCTCGATGCGCGCGCTTTCAAAGCGTTGCGCACGCTCGATGCCTCGGGCAAGTTCATCGTCCCCGCGTTCGTGGACATGCACCTGCACTGGGGCACCGGCACGTTTGTGGAAGGCGACCACGTGGTCGAGACGACGCTGGCGCGCAGTCTCTACTACGGCGTCACCCGTATTCTGAACATGGGTTCGAACGCCGCCTCGCCGTCGGAGATCGATGGCTTCCGCAGCAAGCTCGCAGCGGGTGAATGGCAGGGACCGAAGATCTATGCCGTCGGGTCGCTGTTGACCGTGCCCAGTTCGCATCCCACCACGACCATCTATTCCCCCGATGTCCGCCAGCGCATCGCCGAGGTCGTGGCGGCAGCGCCGGCGAGCGGTCCCATCGATCTGATGCCGCTGCGCGCTGTCACGCTGCTGCGCACGCCCGACGATGCTCGCGCCGAGGTGAAGCGGCTGGCCACGTGGGGCGCCGACGTGATCAAGATCACCATCGAATCCGGTCCTGGTCCGTTCGGCGATGATCATCCGCAGATGCCGCGCGACGTGGTGCAGGCCGTCGTCGATGCGGCGCATGACGCCGGCATTCCGGTCATTGCCCACATCTCCTCGCGCGACGAACTCGATGTGTGCCTGGATACGGGCGTCGATGCCGCCGCTCACGCCATCATCACCGGGCCGTTCGATACGCAACTGCATCGACGCATGGGCGAGTCGAAGTTCTTCTACTCCGTGACGCTGAATCTCTATGACGGCTTTCTGAACTGGACCGCGGATCCGACGCGCATGGACGACCCGTTTCTGCGCGAGACCGTAACGGATGCCGAGGTCGCTTCGACGCAGGGAACGCAGCGATTCTTCGAACGCGAGCGCGAATACTTCGGCAGGTCGGGACTGCCGCCGATCCTCGATCACGTGCGCGCGGCGCAGCAGGCCGGTGCGATTCTTCTGACGGGCACCGACACCGGTAATCCCTATGCCTTCCCAGGCTACGGCGTGCACGAGGAACTGCGACTGATGGTGGCAGGCGGCGTATCGGCGATGGATGCGCTGGCTGCGTCATCCGCCAACGCGGCGCGCTTCTTCAAGGAGGAGCGTCAGTGGGGTTCGATTGCGCCCGGGCAGGAGGCCGATCTGCTCGTCCTCGACGGCGATCCGCTCGCCGATATCGCCAACACGCGTCGCATCGTGCAGGTGATCCAGCGGGGTCAGCCCGTGGATCGCTCGCGATTGAAGATTGCATTGTAGAAAACGCGGGCGGATCTTCTCTTCCTGTGGGGCCGGCTTCAGCCGGCTGGATTCTTTGTGCAGGTCAGGCTTTAGCCTGACTGTTTTCAGGCCGGCTGAAGCCGGCCCCACAGCAGCCCGCGAGCGCCTGCTCCAGATCGCCCAGCAGATCGTCCACATGTTCCAGTCCCACCGACAGCCGCAGCAGATTCTGCGGCGTGACCGTGTGCGGACCTTCGACCGAGGCGCGGTGCTCGACCAGCGATTCCACGCCGCCGAGACTGGTCGCGCGCAGGAAATACTTCATCCGGCCCGCAACGGCGAATGCCTCATCGCGTCCGCCTCGCACGCAGAACGACAGCATGGCGCCGAAGCCGCCCTGCATCTGTCTGCGCGCGATGTCGTGGCCGCGATGCGATGCAAGCCCGGGATAGAACACGCGCTCGACGGCTTTGTGCCCGCTGAGGAACTCCGCGATCCGCGCCGCCGATTCCGTCTGCGCCCGCACGCGGCAGGCGAGTGTCGTGAGGCTGCGCCGGATCAGCCAGCAATCGAATGGCGAGGGCGTGTTGCCAGCCGTGCCCTGGTAGTCGCGCAGCCGTTCCGACAGCGTGCCGCCTTCGCGCGCGACGACGGTGCCGCCCATCACGTCGCTGTGGCCGCCGAAGTACTTGGTGCTCGAATGCATCACGAGGTCGACGCCGAAACGGAACGGCCGCTGCCACACCGGTGTGGCAAACGTATTGTCGCAGCAGACGATCGCACCCGCGCCATGTGCAACGGACGTGAGGGCTTCGATATCGCTCAGGTTGAGCATCGGATTCGACGGCGTCTCGATCCACACCAGCTTCGTCGCCGGCGTGAGCGCGGCGCGAACCGCATCGACCTTCGTCATGTCGACGAACGTGTACTGCACGCCCATCGGTCCGATGATGTCGCGCAGCTGCTTGGCCGTGCCGTGGTACGACTCGACGGGCGCGATGACGTGATCGCCCGGCCGCAGCAGGCTGAAGACGGCGAGGGAGGCGGCGGAGCCGGACGAATACGCTGTGGCATCGTGCCCGCCTTCGAGCGCGGTGATGCACTGCTCCAATGCTTTGCGACCCGGATTGTCGGCGCGTCCATACGAATACCCGCGCGAGAACTGGCCGTCGACGTCGCGTTCGAACGTCGTGCTGAGGTGAATGGCCGGCGAGACGTCGCCGGCGGTCGGTTCGACTTCGCGTCCCACGCGAACGGAGAGAGTTTCGAGCTTCATCGAAGTGGCCTGCCGGAAAGGAAGGCCACTATAGCAATCTGCGATCACACGGTGAGCGGCGATCCGGCGGGCGCTTCGGCAGGCGGCTGCTTCGCAACGCCGATCGCCGGCGGAATCAGCTTGTACATCACGGGCGTGACGAGTCGCGCGAGCAGCGTCGACGACACGAGCCCGCCGATGATTACCCACGACATCGGCGAATACAGGCCGATGTTCTGGACCGCCAGCGGCAGCAGGCCGCCGATCGCGGTCGCGGAGGTGAGCAGGATCGGCAGGAAGCGGATCTCGCCGGCCTGTTCGATCGCCTCGTCCAGCGGCGTGCCGGCTTCGCGCAGCTGATTGGTGAAATCCACCAGCAGGATCGAGTTCTTGATCTCGATGCCGATCAGGGCGATGAAGCCGATGCTCGCGGTGAAGGAAATGGAATTGCCGGTCAGCAGCAGCGCCATGAAGCCGCCGAAGATGCCGAGCGGCACGACCGTCAGCACGATCAGCGTCGATTTGAAGTTGCCGAACTCCAGCACCAGCACGGCGAAGATGCCGAACAGTGCGACGATGCTTGCGGTGCCGATGCCCTTGAACGATTCCGCGCCGGATTCGGCCTCGCCGCCGAGCACGTAGCGATAGCCGCGCGGCCAGTCGAAGGCATCGAGCTGCTTCACCACCGCGGCCGTGACCTTGGCGGTGTTGTAGCCCATGGCCACTTCGGAGTTGATGGTCACGGCGCGCTCGCGGTCGTAGCGCTGGATCTGGGTGGGTGCCCGTTCGAACTCCAGCGATGCGAGCTGCGACAGCGGCAGCGTCGCGCCGGACAGCGACGGCACGCGCACCTCGCCCAGCGTGTTCAGGTCGGCGCGCGTGCCGACGGGCGTACGCACCACAATGCCGTACTGTTCGCCGCTGGCATCCTTGAACGTGCCGGCAGGAATGCCGGCGACCGACAGACGCACGGCGCGGTCGAATTCGACGGTCGGCACGCCCAGCATGCTCGCCTTCTGCGAGTCGACGTTCAGTCGCAGATTCGTGCGCGCCACTTTCAGGGGATTCAGCACGTCGCGCGTGCCCGGCGTGTCCTCGATCAGTTTTTCCACGCGCGCCGCCAGCTGTTCGACGGTGTCCAGATCGGACCCGACGATGCGTACGGCAATGGGCGCGGTGATCGGCGGGCCGTTGACGAATTCCTTCACATGGATGCGCGCCGTCGGATAGTTGTCGAGTGCATGGCGCAGCGCTTCGATCTTTGCCGGCGTGTGTCGCGTGTCGTACTCGTGCAACTGCACGAATACCTCGCCGTAGTTGGGCGAATCGTTGCGCACGATGTGGTTGTAGTAGATCTGCGGGTTGCCGTGACCGAGGTTGGCAAACCAGCTCTTCACCTCGGGCATCTGGCGCAGGCGATCCTCGACGAAGTGCAGCGCGCGATCCGTCTCGCCCAGGCTCGCGCCATTGGGCGCTTCCACCTGAATCAGGAACTGCGGCGTGTCCGCCTTGGGAAACAGGCTGCTGCCGAGGATCGGCACGAGCAGGCCGGACAGCAGGATCGAGCCGCCGATGGCGATCAGCACCGTCGCCTTCGGACGCGCCAGACAGTAGTGCAGCGCCGGGCGATAGTAGCGATGGATCACGCCCATCAGGCGTTGCAGGAACACGTTGCCGTGTTCGCCGTCGTTCTCCTTCAGCAGGCGGCTGGCCAGGAAAGGAATGATGAACAGCGCGATCAGCAGCGATCCGACGATGGTCATGACCACCGCCATCGGCAGTGCGCGCATGAACTTTCCGGCGACGCCGGGCAAGGCCATCAAGGGCAGGAAGGCGAAAATCAGCGTGGCGGTGCAGCCGAGGATGGCGACGAAGATCTGTTTCGTGCCGGCCAGCGCCGCGTCCGTGCGCGTCCTGCCTTCGCGCAGATGCCGCGCGATGTTTTCGGTGACGACGATGGAGTCGTCGACCAGCAGGCCGAGCGCCACCACGAAGCCGGCGATGGAGAGCTGGTTCAGCGAATAGCCGAGGAAGTACAGCATCGCGATGCCGAAGGCGAGCGACAGCGGAATCGAAATCATGACGATGCCGGCGGCGCGCCAGCCGAGCGGCAGCAGCGTGATCAGCACCAGCGCGATCGCGATGCCGAAATCCGTGTAGAGCCGCGACAGCCGGTGGCTGACGTTCTGGGACTGGTCGAAGCCGACCTGCAGGTCGATGCGCGCCGGCAGCCCCGCCTGGAACTGCTTGATCGCGGCGTCGATCCGTTCGCGCACCTCCAGGATGTTGTAGCCATCCTTCATGTTCGCCGTGACGAACACCGCGCGCTGGCCGTTGAACCGGCCGACGTAGCTGTAGGGCTGCGATTCCCACGAGACGTTCGCGACATCGCGCACGCGCACGATCTGGCCATCCACCGCCGCGATGACGGTATCGCGGACCTGATCCAGCGACTCGTAGCTGCCCGAGGTCTTGAGACTGAAGCTGCGCGAGCCGATGTCGACGACGCCGGCCGGGATGTTGGCGTTCTCGCCTTCGATCGCCTGGATGACGCGCGCCGGCGCCAGGCGCAGTCCGGCCATGCGCTTGAGATCGACTTCGACCCGCAGCTCGCGCGGCGGGAAGGCCCAGCTCTCCGACGTGCGCACGCCGTCGACGGTCTTGAGCGTGTCCTTGAGTTCGCGCGAGTAATCCTCCAGTTCGCTGTAGGGCGCATCTTCCGACACGAGCGCGATCTGCACGATGTTCACCAGACCCGGGCTCATCTTGCGGATTTCCAGCCGCGCGATGTCCGCGGGCAGGTCCGGGCGCAGCGCATTCACCTCGCGCGTGACTTCGTCGTATTTCTTGTCCGGATCGACGAAAGCTTCGAACTCGATCGCGACCACCGCCAGGCCGTCGAAGATGGAGGTTTCCATCTTCTTCACATCGTCCAGCTCCGCGATCTGGTCCTCGATCGGCTTGACCACCAGCCGTTCGAGATCGGTCGGGTCGGCGCCCGGATAGATCACGGTGACGACGAAGCCCGGCATCTTGAACGAAGGATCTTCCTCGCGCGGCACGGAGCTGAAGGCGAACCAGCCAATGCAGACGAG
>NZ_DAINNK010000118.1:0-10670 GCF_036735925.1 Povalibacter sp. | reverse complement strand
TCGGCGACCTGTTCGGCGCCGGCAAGATGTTCCTGCCGCAGGTCGTGAAGTCGGCGCGCGTCATGAAGAAGGCGGTGGCGCACCTGATCCCGTTCATTGAAGAGGAAAAGGCGGCGAGCGGCACGGTGTCGAAGTCGAACGGCAAGATCGTGATGGCGACCGTGAAGGGCGACGTACACGACATCGGCAAGAACATCGTCGGCGTCGTGCTCCAGTGCAACAACTTCGAAGTGATCGATCTCGGCGTGATGGTGCCGTGCGAACGCATCCTCGAAACGGCGCGGCGCGAAGGCGCCGACATGATCGGCCTGTCCGGTCTCATCACGCCATCGCTCGATGAGATGGTGCACGTCGCGCGCGAGATGCAGCGTCAGGGCTTCGAGAAGCCGTTGCTGATCGGCGGCGCGACCACCTCGCCTGCGCATACGTCGGTGAAGATCGACCCGCAATACAAGGGCGCCGTTGCCTACGTGAAGGACGCTTCGCGTTCGGTCGGCGTCTGCCAGCAGCTCATGACCGAAGCAACGCGCGGCGAGTACGTCGCGAAGCTCAAGACCGAGCACGCGACCCGGCGCGAGCAGCATCACGGCCGCAAGATCAAGAGCCCGCAGCTCACGATCGCGCAGGCGCGCGCCAACAAGTTCAAGGGCGACTGGCAGAACTACGAGCCGCCCGTGCCGCGCTTCCTCGGCATCCGTGCTTTCGATGACTACTCGTTCGAAGATCTCACGCGCTACATCGACTGGATGCCGTTCTTCAATGCCTGGGAGTTCGCCGGCAAGTTCCCGGACATCCTCACCGATCCGGTGGTGGGCGAGCAGGCGAGCAATCTCTACGCCGATGCGCGCCGCATGCTCAAGCAGGCCGTGCGCGAGCGCTGGCTGACGGCGCGCGGCGTCATCGGCCTGTTCCCGGCCAACAGCGTCGATGACGACGACGTCGAGATCTACACCGACGAATCGCGCACGCAGGTGCTGCAGCGCCTGCACTTCCTGCGTCAGCAGAAGGGCAAACCGGATGGCCAGTCGCACGACTGTCTCGCCGACTACATTGCGCCGCGCGATTCAGGTCGCCGCGACTACATCGGCGCCTTCGCCGTGACGGCGGGTATCGGCATCGACGAACACATCGCGCGCTTCCATGCAGCGCACGACGATTACTCGGCCATCATGCTCAAGGCCATCGCGGACCGCTTCGCCGAAGCCTTCGCCGAGCGCATGCACGAACGCGTGCGCCGCGAATTCTGGGGCTATGCGCCGGAGGAACGCCTGACCAACGAACATCTCATCAAGGAAGAGTATCGCGGCATCCGTCCGGCCCCCGGCTACCCCGCGTGTCCGGATCACACCGAGAAGGCGACGCTGTGGAAGCTCATCGATCCGCAGACGAATGCGGGCATCAGCATCACCGAATCCTTCGCCATGACCCCGACTGCTGCCGTCAGCGGCTGGTATCTCTCGCATCCCGACTCGCGCTACTTCGCCGTCGGCAAGATCGATCTCGACCAGGTCCGCAACTACGCTGCCCGCAAGAAGATCAGTCTGGAGGAAGCGGAGCGCTGGCTGTCGCCGAATCTCGGGTATGAGCCGGGGTCGAACGCGGACGCGGCTTAGAAAGAGCCGGAGGAATGGCCGCAAAAGGCGCAAAAGACGCAGGCTGGAAAAATCAGGTCCGGAATCCTATTCCGGCATTCCTTGTGCGTCCTTTGCGCCTTTTTGCGGCCATTCTCTTTAGAGAACCCTACAACCGCTCCAACGCCGCGCGAATGACCGGCGGAATCGGCACCGGCCGCCGCGTCTTCTGATCGACATAGACATGCACGAACCGTCCGATCGCTGACGGATCCGTATCGGTGCCGCGAAACACCGCGAGCTGATACACCACGCTGCTGTTGCCCAGCTTCTCCAGGCGCAGTCCGATGTGGAGCACGTCGGGAAAGCTGATTTCCTTCAGGTAGCGGCAGCCCGTTTCGGCCACGATGCCGATCGCGGACAGCTCGCGCGTGTCCGAGGCCGTGGCTTCCATCAGGTAGCCGTTGACCGCCGAATCGAAGTAGGAGTAGTAGGCGACGTTGTTCACGTGCCCGTAGTGATCGTTATCCATCCAGCGCGTCTGCATCGGTCGCAGGACCTTGAAATCGCTGCGCTGGGGTGGAGATGGGGTCGCTGACATCGCGGGTCCTGTTGTGTTGTCCCTGACATTGATGCGGTGCGCATTGTGCCAGCCGCCGCCCGCCGGGAGCTAGGCGGGACGTTACCGATGGGTATAATTCGTCGCCCGATGAATTAACGAGGGGGAACGATCGATGGCAAGTTCGTCCAAGGTTTACGCCAATGCACGCGACGCGCTGGCCGGGGTCGTGCGCGATGGCCAGGTCGTCATGTCCGGCGGATTCGGCCTGTGCGGCATTCCGGAGAACCTGATCCTGGCGCTGCGCGAGTCGGGCGTGAAAGGCCTCACCGTCGTTTCCAACAATGCCGGCGTCGATGATTTCGGGCTGGGCCTGCTGCTCAAGACCCGGCAGATCAGCAAGATGATTTCGTCCTACGTGGGCGAGAACAAGGAATTCGAACGCCAGTATCTGGCGGGCGAACTGCAGCTCGAATTCAATCCGCAGGGCACGCTCGCCGAACGTATCCGCGCGGGCGGTGCCGGCATCTACGGTTTCTACACCCGCACCGGCGCGGGAACGCTCGTGGCCGAAGGCAAGGAACAGCGCGTCGTCAACGGCGAGACCTTCGTGCTGGAAACAGGACTCGTCGCCGACGTCTCGCTCGTGAAAGCCTGGAAGGGCGACGCCGAAGGCAACCTCATCTATCGCAAGACCGCGCGCAACTTCAATCCGATGATGGCCACCGCCGGCCGCGTGACGGTTGCGGAAGTGGAAGAGCTGGTCGAGGCGGGCACGCTCGATCCCGACCAGATCCACACGCCCGGCATCTTCGTGCAGCGCATTTTCCAGGGAACGAACTACGTGAAGCGGATCGAGCAGCGCACGGTGCGCAAGCGCGCCGCCGCCTGACCGTTTCTGTTGTGGGGCCGGCTTCTTTGTGTAGGTCAGGCTTCAGCCTGACTGTTTTTCAGCCGGCTGAAGCCGGCCCCACAGGAAGAGAAGCAACAACCATCGAGTTTTCTCCGGAGTAGCCATGCCTTGGACCAGAGACGAAATGGCGGCGCGCGCCGCCCGCGAACTGCGTGACGGTTTCTACGTGAATCTCGGCATCGGGATTCCCACCCTGGTCGCGAACTACATTCCTGCAGGCATGAAAGTCGTGCTGCAGTCGGAGAACGGCATGCTCGGCATGGGTCCGTTCCCGTTCGAAGGCGAAGAGGACCCCGACCTCATCAACGCCGGCAAGCAGACCATCACCGAGCTGCCGATCTCGTCGTATTTCTCGTCATCGGACAGCTTCGGCATGATCCGCGGCGGCCACATCGACCTGTCGATCCTCGGCGGCATGGAAGTGAGCGAGCAGGGCGATCTCGCCAACTGGATGGTGCCCGGCAAGATGGTGAAGGGCATGGGCGGCGCGATGGACCTGGTCGCGGGCGTCAAGCGCGTGGTCGTGGTCATGGAGCACAACTCGAAGGACGGCTCTGCCAAGTTCAAACCGCAGTGCGAACTGCCGCTGACCGGTGCGAACGTCGTCGACATGATCATCAGCGATCTCGCCGTCTTCGCGCGGCCCGACCGCAAGTCGCCTTTCAAACTGCTTGAACTTGCGCCGGGCGTGTCGGCCGATGAGCTCAGGACCAAAACCTCGGCGAACTTCGTGAGCTGAGAGGTTCGGAGAGAAATAGCCGCAAAAAGGCGCAAGAGGCACAAGTTCGAAGACAAGGTTTTTCGATCTGCGGCTTTTGCGCTTTTTTGCGGCCAATCTCTTCTCTTTTTTCGCATCCATTGCGTTTACTCTTCACGGATGAAGACCAAAGCCGCCGTCCTCAATGAAATGAACCTGCCGCGCCCGTACGCGCAGAGCAGGCCGTTGCAGATCGTCGAAGTGGATCTCGATCCGCCCGGGCCGCACGAAGTGCTGGTGCGGATGCGGGCGGCGGGGTTGTGTCACTCGGATTTGTCGGTGATCAACGGCGATCGGCCGCGGCCGCTGCCAATGGCGCTGGGGCACGAAGGTGCGGGCGAGGTCGTCGACGTCGGTGCGCAGGTGCGCGATCTCAGGGCGGGCGATCATGTCGTCGCTGCCTTCGTTCCGTGTTGCGGGACCTGCGAGCCCTGCAACACGGGACGCCCTGCATTGTGCGAACCGGGTTTCCGTGCCAACAGCGCGGGCACGCTGCTGCGCGGCGACCGGCGCCTGCGACAGGGATCGGGCGCGGTTCATCATCATCTGGGTGTGTCCGCATTCGCCGAGTTCGCGGTGATCGCGCGCGAGTCGCTGGTGAAGGTCGACGACTCGCTGCCGTTCGATGAAGCGGCCGTCTTCGGCTGTGCGGTCATGACCGGTGTCGGCGCCGTGACCAACACGGTGCAGCCGTCGCCCGGCTCCAGCATGGCCATCGTCGGTCTGGGCGGAGTCGGTCTGTCGGCATTGCTGGGGGCGAGACTGGCGGATGCTTCGATGATCATCGCCGTCGATCTGAGCGACGAAAAGCTCAAGCTGGCGCGCGAACTCGGTGCGACTCACACCATCAACGCTGCGGCGGCCGATGCCGTGGAGCAGATCCGCGAGCTGTCGCATGGCGGCGTGCACTACGCATTCGAGATGGCCGGCGCCGTTAAGGCGATGGAGCTGAGTTACCGCGTCACGCGGCGCGGCGGTACGACGGTGAGTGCAGGCCTGTCGAATCCGCAGCACCTGTTTTCGATTCCTCACGTCAGCATCGTCGCCGAAGAGCGCACCATCAAGGGCAGCTATCTCGGCAGCTGCGATCCGGCGCGCGACATTCCGCGCTACATCCAGATGTATCGCCAGGGAAGATTGCCGGTCGACAAGCTGCTCAGCGAACACTTGCCGCTGGAAGACATCAACGCGGCGTTCGACCGGCTCGCCGACGGCAGGACGGTGCGTCAGGTCGTGACGCTCTGATTTCAGGCCTGCACGCCGGCCAGCCGGCCCAGGGCCTCTTCGATGCCGGCGAGCGGCAGGCGCAGATCGGACGAATGACACCGGGCGCGCAGTGTCTGCAGCGTTCCCGCCATGTCACGGTCGAGGTTTCCCTGGCCGAAGTTCGCGAGGCAGTGGCCGCGTGCCACCAGCAGCTCCGTCCAGGCGATCGGCTCATCCTGCGCGTAGGCTGCAAGCGCATCCGCGTAGCGCCGTGCGTCCGCCCACAGCCCTTCGCGCAGACTCACTTCGATCGCCTGAAAATAGAACTCGAAATAGCTGTGGCTCACGCAACCCGATGCGAGGAGTTCCTCGCCTTCGCGCAGCGCCTGCCGGCGTTCTTCCGGCAGCGTCGTGGTTCGTGCCAGCACGCCGAGCACGACCGGGCCGCAATAGTTCATGCCGGTCGCACGGCTGAGTTGCAGCGCTTCGCGAATGAGATCGTCCGCATCGCCGCGCTGCTGGCACGCGAGCCGGCAGCTGGCCTGGAGCGTGATCGCTTCCGCCTGGAATCGGCGTGCGCTCAGCTGTTCTGCCAGGTCGCGCGATCGCTGTGCGTAGCTGTCGCTCAGATCGATGCGACCGCGAATCAGCATGACCCACGCGGCGACCAGCTGCGTCAGCAGTTCGCTGCGCGCATCGCAGAGGCGGCGCGACAGTTCGAGCGCTTCCTGCAGCGACGCGTCCGCGGTGCCGGCATCGCCGCAGTACAGCCGGGTCAATGCCAGCATCGGCAGATTGGCGATGCGCACGGCCGGCAGATTGTGGCGGCGGGCTTCGTCGAGGCTGCGCGCGAAGTATTCGCTGGCGGTACGCATTCTGCCGCGCTGATACCACGCATCGCCGAGACCGCTGTAGGCGCGCGCGAGATCCAGCGGCGAGCTGGCGATGGATGCAAGCTGCATGGCGCGCTCGTGTTCGCGCAGGCAGTCGTCGATGCGTCCGAGCGGGAAGCACAGATTGCCGCGCAGCGTGCTGATGCGTACCCGGACCGGGATGTCCTCCTGTTCGCCCAGCGCTTTCTCGGCGCGGTCCAGTGCGTCCAGCGCCTCCAGGTGCCGATCCATCACGCGCAGCGCGGAGGCGACGCCGATCCAGGCGTCGACCTGGCGTCGCTGATCGGGAGCGAAGTCGATGGCTTCGCGGAATGCCGTGAGCGCATCGTGAGTGCGCCCGAGCGTCAGCAGCAGTTCGCCCAGCAGGCATTGCGCGCGATGCAGTTGCAGCGGATCGCGCGCCGCGCCATTGGCCTTGGTGGCCAGCATCAGCGCCCGCTCGAATCGCGATGCGGCCTGTTCCGAACTGGCCGCGGCGAGATACGCATCCGCCGCTTCGGGAGCGTCGGCCGCGGCGAGGTGATCCGCGCGCAGCGCCAGATCCTGTGCGGCGAACCAGTCGGCGGCGCGACGATGCAGTTCGCGCCGCCGCGAGCGCAGCGTCGATTCGTAGATGGCATCGCGAAACAGGGCGTGCGTGAACTCGATGTCGTCGCCGTCTTCGCGCAGCAGCGTGGTCTGGATCAATGCCTGCGGTGCGAAGTCGCTGTCGTCGATCAATCGGCGCAGGGCGCCGCTGGCGAATCGCTGGCCGAGCACCGCAGCAGCCTGCAGCGCGTCGCGGTCGTGCAGGGAAAGCCGCTCCGCCCGCGCCAGGATCAGCGCCCGGACCGAGCCGGGCAGAGAATCGTGACCGTCGAATGCCGCGCGAAACAGCTGGTCCAGGAACAGCGGATTGCCTTCGGCGCGGGAGATGCACGCGGCGACCACCTCGGGCGACAGATCGGCGTAGTGACTCGCCAGCAGTTGTGCTTCGTCGTCCGCGAGCGGCGCGAGATCGACCGTGGTCACCGGACAGCCGCGGGCGCGTGCGCGCCACAGGGCGCCGATCGGATCGCCTTCGGGGCGCGTCGTCATGATCAGCAACGCCGGACAGCGGGCGATGACCGCTGCGATCTCGCCGAAGCGGGCCAGTTCGTCCTGGTCCGTCCAGTGCACGTCTTCGACGACGAGCAGCAGCGGCGAGCGGGCTGCGGCTGCTTCGACGAGTTGCGTGAGCGCCAGTGAGCGGCCCCGCTGCCGGGTCGCGGTGTCCATGGCGCGCTCCAGTGCGGCGAGTTCGCTGTCGAGCGGCGCGTCGACCAGGTCGCTGAGAAAGATGAGCTGATCGATTCCGCCGCCGCTCGCCCGGATGACTTCCGCGACGGCAGCCGATCGTTCATTCGCCGGCGCTTCCGGACTGACCCGCAGCAGACTCAGCGCCAGCGTCGTGACGGGCCGGCGGCCCGGCGACTGGCCGAAGTCCAGCGCGCTCGACGCGTGCACGGCGACGCCGCTGCTGCGCGCGGCGACCATCACGGCGTGAATCACTCGCGTCTTGCCGATGCCGGCTTCGCCGCGCACGACGACGGCGCGGCCGTTCCGGCTGGCGCGGCATCGATCCAGCATCGCCGTCAGCATCGCAAGTTCGGGACGGCGTCCCACCAGCGGTTCGTGTTGATGTCTGCCGTCGTCCTGCAGGGACTGCAGCAGCCACGCCGTGTCGTTGTCGGTCGACGATGCGTCGGCGAGCGCCTGCGCTTCGATGGCGGCGCCGAGTGCATTGCGGATCGCGGACGCGATGCAGATGCCGTTGTCGGGCGCGCGCATCGCCAGCGTGTGCGCCAGATGCGTCGGCCGTCCGGTCAACGGAAACAGTTCGGGACTGACGAGCAGCTGACCCTGGGCGATGCCCATGCGCAGCGACAATCCCGCCGATATCGGCCAGCCGCCATCGCGAACCGCCTGGCGCAGCGCGAGGCCGGCCCGCACGGCCTGTTCCGCCTCGTTGCCGCGCACTTCGGTGGCGCCGAACACGACCAGCACGCTCGAACCTGCGCGTCGATCGGCACGGCCATTGAACTGCGTCGCGACGGCCTGCACGCGATCGTGAAAGTCGCGGCCGATGTGGTGGGCCTCTTCCGGTTCCAGCGTGGCTTCGAGTTCCGTCAGGCCTTCGAGGCGTACGACCAGCACGACGGCGTCGCGCAGTTCTGTACGACGTTCGTTGGCGGTGGTCACGAAGGCGCTGGCGACCGACGCCTCGGACGGTGGCGATTCGCTGCCGTCCGCGGTGAACGGCGCGGTCGCGGCGCGCCGGCGTCGCATGAGTTCGCGATAGAGCCGTTCGGTCGCAGGCTCGGGTGCGACGTCGAGCTCGCGACGCAGGATGTCGCGGCAGATCTGGTACTGACGCAGCGCGTCGGCGTAGGCATGTCGCCGCGCCTGCAGTTCCATGACCCGGCGATGAGCCGCTTCGTTGAGCGGTTCGAGCGAGACGAGGCGGCTGCTGGCGGTCAGTGCGCCCTCGACATCTTCCTGTGCCGAACAGAGCGCCGAAAGTTTCTGCAACGCCTCGCCGAGTTGCCGGCGCAGCGCTGCTCTTTCCTGGCTCAGCCATTCGTCGTAGGCCGTCGACTTCGCATCGAACCCTTCGAGGAAATCGCCGCGATGATGCGTCAGTCCGTCCTGCACGGCGCTGCGCGTACCCACGGCCAGCGAGTGCCGCAGCAGCGCGATGTCGGTTTCGATCAGTTCGGGATTCAGGCGCAGCGAGTCGGTATCGCTGATCAGCGCCGCGTGCGCCTCCGGCGGCAGTACCTTGCGGATCGATGCCAGCGCCTGGCGCAGGCTGGTGCGTGCGAGTTCTTCATCGGCTTCTTCCCACAGCAGGTTCGCGAGCCGGTCGCGGCTGTGCATTTCGCCGGGATGGGCGGCGAGAAAGGCGAGCAGGGCGCGTCCCTTGCGCGAGGCGATCCTGAGTTCGGTACCCGTCGTATCGCGCACGACGAAGCGCCCCAGCAATTGCAGCACCAGTTGCGTCAAACGAAGGTCTCCCTGAACCCTCAGGATCGGTCCAGCACGCGTCCGCCGCTGCTGCGATTGGGCCCGATGCGTCCCTGACTTTGGTCAGGGTGGCCGATATTTCACGCTTTTTTCACGCGTGTCGAGACTGGCCGCTCACGCGGCGGGGCTACAAAGGAGCCCGGAAAGAAGCCGGCAGGGGCCGGCGGGAGGCTTCCGTCATGACACTTCTGGATTCGCGCGGCGTACCGGTTTCGACCCACAGCCGCGAAGCGCTGCAGCACTATGAACGGGCCGTGGAACTGTCGGCCGGCTACTACTTCGATCCGATGGCCACGATCCGGAGGGCCATCGACGCCGACCCCGACTTTGCGATGGGTCACTGCCTGCAGGCCGCGCTCGTCGTCATGTCGACCGACCGGTCGCTGGTGCCGATGCTGGCATCGAGCGTCGAGGCGATAGAAACCCTCAGGCACGCCAACGATCGTGAGCGCATGCATGCCGCGGCGGCCAGGAAGTGGCTGAACGGCGACTTCGCGGCCGCGGTGCGGGCTTACGGCGATATCGTCGTCGAGTATCCACGCGACCTGCTGGCCCTGCAGGTGGCGCACGTCGGCGATTTCCTCATGGGGTCGTCGACGATGCTGCGCGACCGCATTGCCCACGTCCTGCCGTACTGGGACAACTCGGTGCCCGGATACGGCTTCGTCCTGGGCATGCATGCCTTCGGCCTCGAGGAATGTGCCGCTTATTCGCAGGCCGAGGACACGGGCCGGCGCGCCCTGGCCATCAATCCGTACGATCCCTGGGCAGTGCATGCGGTCGCCCATGTCATGGAGATGACGGGTCGCACGCGCGAGGGCATCGACTGGCTGACGGGGCGCGAGAATCACTGGGCCGTCGACAACGGCTTCGCGTATCACAACTGGTGGCATCTGGCGCTGTATTGCCTGGACATCGACGATCTCGATCGCGTGTTCGATCTCTACGATCGCCGTATCCGCCCGGTGGCGTCGACGGCGCCGATGGAAATGGTCGATGCATCGGCCCTGTTGTGGCGCCTGCAGTTGCGAGGCGTGGACGTCGGGCCGCGCTGGCAGGAACTCGCGCAGTCGTGGGAGGCGCTGGCCGAACACGCGTACTACGCCTTCAACGACGTGCATGCGGTGATGTCGTTCGTCGGCGCGCAGCGGTTCGATCTCGCGCAGCGCACGATCGCCTCGCTGGAACACAAGGCCATCGGCAACGACACCAACGCCATGATGTCGCGCGACGTGGGCCTGCCGCTGGCGCAGGCGCTGCTGGCGTTCGGGATGGATCATTACAGCGACGTGATCAACCTGATCGCGCCCATGCGCACGATCGCGCACCGCTTCGGCGGCAGTCATGCGCAGCGCGATCTCGTGCACCTGACGATGGTGGAAGCGGCGATGCGCTCGGGCAACGCACGCCTGTCGCGTGCGCTGGCGGCCGAGCGGACGCAGCTGAAACCCGCAAGCCCGTTCAACTGGCGGTTGACCGCGCGGGCGCTGGATCTGGCCGGCGATGCGATGGGGGCGGTGAAGGCGAGGGAGAAGGCCGAGATACGGCGCAAGGTGCAGACGGGGATGCGGCAAAGCCTGCTGGCGAGCTAGCAGGCGTTCCCACGTCACCGCCGGGGGATCACAAGACGAGATCGAATCGAGCGTCCCTTCCTCCGCGCAGCGGGGGAAGGACAGGGGGTTTCTGTAGGTCAGGCTTCAGCCTGACTTCTGAAAAGAGGCCGGCT
>NZ_DAINNK010000117.1:0-11079 GCF_036735925.1 Povalibacter sp. | reverse complement strand
GCCGGCTTCAGCCGGCCTCTGAGGAGTCAGGCTGAAGCCTGACCTACAGGAAGAACGATCCTCGCACCGCGTCGATGTGCTGCTGGAATCTCAGACTGTCACTCAGCGACACGATCGCCGACTCGCGCCGTCCCGCCAGAATGTCATCGCTCACGGCCTGCGCTTCATGGTCGAAACCCAGCGTGCTGCGTGCGTCATCGAAGTGATCGATGCGTTCATCCAGTCGATACAGCATGCATTCGTGCGCGCGCCAGAAATCGGGAATCGCGATGTAGCCTTCATCGCCAATGATGTACGCCCAGTTCTGCAGCTTGGCGCGGAAGGACGTCGCCAGCGTCGCGACGCAATCGGCGTAGTCGAACGTCATCACGACATCGTCTTCGACGCCGTTTGGCGCGCGGCGTGCGACGACCTGCATCGACGCGGGATCCTGCTGCAGGAACAGCCAGGCCAGCGCGATCGGATAGATGCCCATCTCGAGCAGACAGCCGCCGGCGAGTGCGGCGTCGTATTCGCGTCGGTTCGCATCGTACGGCAGCAGGGGATAGCCGAAGTCCGCCTTGATGTGGCGGATGCGTCCGATGCGGCCTGCCGCGACCCACTGCTGCGCCGTCCGCACGGCCGGCAGGAAGTAGGTCCACATGCCTTCCATCAGATAGGCGCCGGTGCTGCGCGCCACGTCGATCAGCGCCGCGCATTCGGCCGCCGAGGTCGTGAGCGGTTTTTCGCACAGGACCGCCTTGCCGGCGCGCAGCGCGGCGGCGCTGTGCTCGAAATGCAGGGTGTGCGGCGTTGCTACGTAGACGGCATCCACGCGCGGGTCGGCGATCAGCGCTGCATAGCCCGCATGTGCATGCGGAATGTGATGGTGTTCGGCGAAGGCCGCGGCTGCCTCGCGCGAACGTGCCGCCACGGCAACGAGTTCGGCATTGTCGACCCGCGACAGATCCTGCGCGAACTGATGCGCGATGCGGCCCGTGCTCAGTATTCCCCAGCGGATCCTGCGCATCGACATGTCAGCGCGCCGCGAAGTCCGCTTCGAGCTGTTCGAGCGTCCGGCCGCGCGTTTCCGGCAGCAGCCAGGCCATCAGGATCAGACTCACCGCGCCGAGAATCGCATAGATGGAAAAGGTCCAGGCATTGCCGAGGTTGGTGAGTTCCCAGGGAAACAGGAACTGCACCGCGAAGCTGGCGATGCTGTTGAAGAAGCCGACGAAGGCCATGGCGATGCCGCGGATGCGGTTCGGGAATATCTCCGAGAACAGCACCCACATCACCGGACCGAGCGAGAGTGCGAAGGACGCGACGAAGCCGAGGATGCCGGCGAGCACCAGGTGGGGATTGATGTGCACGGACGCCTGGATCAGTTGCGCCTCGTGCTTGCGGAGCGCGGTCTGGCCGATCGCATTGCCCACGGCTTCCCTGAAGGCGAGGTCATTGGCGTATTCGACGTTCACGACGGCCGCGAGCCGCTCGCGATCGATGTCGGCAGGCAGACTCGCGACGGATTCCGTCGTGAGCTGGTAGCGCGCCTGATTGAATCCGTAGCTGCACAACGAGGTGCTGACGATGACGCCGGCGAGGCCGAGCAGCAGCAGCGGTTTGCGGCCGAGACGGTCGATCAGCACCATGGCGATCACGGTGAAGATGATGTTGATGATGCCGATCAGGATGGCCTGCGCGAAGGCCGCGTTGGTGCCGACGCCGGTCTGTTCGAAAATGCTCGGCGCATAGAAATAGACGGCGTTGATGCCCGTGACCTGCTGGGCGATGCCGATGATCAGTCCGATTGCCAGCGGCAGTTTCATGGCGGGCTTGAAGAGCTGGCGCAGCCGCGAGGACAGCGAACCGGCCGCCTCGGTCGTGGTGCTGCGGATTTCTTCCAGCGCGGCATCGACCTGCGCAGCCACGCGAATGCGCGCCAGCACCGCGCGCGCCTCCGCCAGCCGGCCTTTGACGGCGAGCCAGCGCGGGCTTTCCGGAATGCCGAGCAGCAGCACCAGCCAGATCGCCGCGGGCAGTGCGCCGATGCCGAGCATCCAGCGCCAGGTGTAGCGGTCGATGCCGAGTGCCTGGACCCACTGCGCATCGCCCTGGCTCGCGTGCAGCAGGAAGTAGTTGGCGAAGTAGGCCGCCGAGAAGCCGATCATGATGTTGAACTGGTTGAAGGACACCAGCAGGCCGCGTCGCTCCGCCGGTGCGATCTCGGCGATGTACATCGGCGCGATACCGAGCGAGGCGAAGGCGAAGCCGCCGATGAAGCGCGCGGCCACCAGCGTTTCATAGTTGGGCGCGATGGCCGCTGCCGCGGACGAGAGCGTGTACAGGGCAGCCAGCGCGATCAGCACTTTCTTGCGGCCGACGTAGTCGCTCAACAGTCCGCTGCCGACGGAGGAGGCGATGCCGGCCAGGGTCGGCGCGCCGACGACCAGTCCGATCTGCCATTCATTCAGACCGAACTCCGGTGTGATGAAGCCGATGACCCCCGAGATGACCGATGCGTCGAGGCCGAAGAGAAATCCGCCGAGCGCGACGATGGTGGCAAGCACGATCGTGCGGCGGGCGGCGTCGCGGGAAGCGGCATCGGCAGCGTGAGTCATCGTTGTCCTTGCGAAGCAGTGAGCGTGGTGAACAGTGCCGGGCCGCCGTGCAGCCACGGGGCGCGGCGCACTTCGGTCAACCACAGTTCCTGGATGCGCGGATTGGCCTGGATGCGCGAATCGCCCCAGTAGCCGCTGGCATAGGGCGCCGCCCACATCGGCTGATCGTCCCAGCGCGCATTGATGTAGGCGAAGGCGCCGATCAGCGCGCGGTTCGCATCGATGAAGGAGAGCAGCGGTTCGTACCACTCGGCCCAGATTTCATCGGCGCTGCGCTTCACGGTGTCGGCGTGCGGCGCGCCGTCCCAGATGGGCGAGATGTTCGAGCGCGTCAGCGTGGAGAGGTCGTATCCCTGCGGCGTCGACTCCGCGATCATCACGCGCTTGCCTGCGGCGCGGGCGAATTCCAGCACTTCCTGCGCGAGTTCGAGCTGGTCGGGCACGCGCGTGCGCGTCGCACCCGGCTGAGCCTTGGGCCTTAGAAACCAGGACAGGCCCACCCAGTCCACATAAGCCGCGCCGGGATACCAGTCGCGCAGCTTCTCGCGCTTGCCGTGTTCCAGCACGTCGTCGATGGGCGAGGCCGAGGCCTGCCAGACGAAGGCGACGTTGTTTGCCTGGCGCGCGCGCAGGCCATCGACGATGCGTCGATAGGCGGCGATGTAGGTGGCGCGCACTTCGTAGCCCTGGTTCCACATGCCGTCGAATTCGTAGCCGATGCGCAGGAACACCGGCCGTTGCGCGGCACGCAGGAAGGTCGCGAGCCGTTCGATCTTGTCGTCGTGCAGGCCGTGGCCGATCTGCGCGAGTCCGTCCTTGCGACGTCCGTTGGAGATGTCGAGTCCGAGGACCAGCGCGGCATCCGGAAACTGCGCGAGCATGCGAGCCGCGCTGGTGGCGCCGGCACCCCAGTCGGCGTCGGGCGCAGAGTGTCCGGCGGCATCCTCGCCCAGTCCGCCGAAACCGTCGGCTGCACTCAGCAGATCGTAGAAGCCGAGATAGGTGGTGACGCCCGCCGGCGCTGGACATTGCGTGCAGTGCTGCACGTAGTCGGCAACCGAACCCAGCTCCTGGCCGACGATGAGCAGCGTACGGTCGGCCGGCGGTGCGAAGCGGGTTTGCGGCTCGGACGCCGCGCTGCATGCGATGCCTACGCCGAGCGCCCCGATGAACGCAGCGGATGCCAGTTTCACCATCCCCCCGACTGCCTGTGTTGACTTTGAATTGGAGTAAACGTTTTCATTCTGGGCCATAATGCAGCCTGCCGGCAAGTGCCACGCACGGGCAAATCGCCTCAACTTGCGGGTGGAGGAGGGGTCGTGAGCCGACGCAAACGCCGCACCAGTTCGGTCGCGACCATCGTGGACATCGCCCGGCTTGCCCAGGTCTCGAAGATGACCGTGTCGCGGGTGATGAGCGGCACCGGCAGCGCCTCGCCGGCGACCCGCGCCCTGGTCATGGAGAAGGCCAGGATCCTGGGCTACGTGCCGAATCTGTCCGCGCGCCAGCTCGTCAGGGGCGCAACGCCGAGCATCGGTGTGCTGTACGGGCCGGAAATGGCGCACGAACTCGGTCCCGTCCTGATTGCCACGCAACGCGCCGCGCAGCGGCTCGGCGTGCGCATCGTGCCATGTGAAGTCGAATTGATCGCCGGCGCGGCGCGTCTGCGCAGTCTGTGCAACAGCCTGCGTGCTGCGATCGTGGTGTCGCCGCTGAGCAGCCGGTCCGAGGCACTGCTGCAGCAGGTCGAAATACCGCTCGTGAGGATCGCCGTCGAAACGGCGGCATGCTCGCCGTGCGTCCGCATCGACGAATTCGCGGCGGCCTGTGCAATCACGAATGAGCTCGTTTCCCAGGGACATCATGTACTCGCTTTCATCGACGCCGCTGCGGCCGGCCGCGCCGACGACGCACGGCGCCGCGGATTCGAGGCGGCGATCGCCGGTCATGCGCAAGTGCAGGGGGTCGTCGCCGATTCGGTGGCCAGATCATTTCACGCCGGGATGCAGGCCTGCGGCCGGCTTCTCGATGCGCATCCGCGCATTACCGCGTTCGTGTGCAGTCACGATCTTCTGGCCGCGGCCGCCATGCTCGCGGCCCAGCGCCGCGGCATCGATGTGCCGGCACAGCTTTCGGTGGCAGGTTTCGGCGATCACGCCATCGCACTGCGCTGTTCGCCGGAACTCACCACGGTACGCATACCGCTGGCCGCCATGGCTGCGCGGGCGCTCGACATGGCGGTGAAACCCGCGGCAGCGGCGGGCGAGAGCATCCTGCCGTTCGAGATCGTCAGGCGGGGATCGACCGGCCCGCGCCGTCCGCAGATCGTGAAGCGCCGCGCCGCCGAAGCCGTCGTCGAGGAAACGGTTTAGTCCCAAGGGCACTGCATTGGTGTCTATTCTGCTGTAGGTCAGGCTTTCCCGCGGGGATTTCCTTGGGTCACAGCCTGACTTCCGAAAAAAAGGCCGGCTGAAGCCGGCCCCACAGGAAGAAAGACAGCGGCAATCCGCACCTGATGCAGTGCCCTGGGTTGGCGACATTGAGCTGTCAACCGTTGACATCTCTTCGGCGACTCCCGGTTGACATGCTCTGAGGAAACGTTTACACAGCGCGCTGTAAACGTTTACCAACAACGCACGGGATTGCAACGCGGCAGTCCCGCCATTCGGGGGATGCTGGCATGAAGCTCGTCGATCACCTTTGCGGCGCCGGCGCGTCGCTTCGTTGCGGGTTCATTCTCAAAGCCGTTTGCGCACTGTTTCTATTTGCACCGGCGGCCGCGATGGCCGCGCAGGGCATCGAGAAGAATGGCAGCACGGCCACGCTCTGGTTCGATGATGGCGGCTGGACAGGCAGCTGGAATTACCTGTGCCTCGGCGAGTCGTGCATCGCCGGCAGCAAGGTCGGCACGCGCTGGCAGCGCACGATCACCGAACAGTCGATCACTGTCGGCAACACCTACCAGATCCAGATCAAGATCCAGAACAACGGCACCGGCCAATACATCTCGCCGATGTACAGCGTGACGGCGACAGCGGCGGGAGGCGGCGGTGGTGGGGGCGCTCCGGCCGTGCCGACGGGACTCACGGTCGGATCGGCCACCTCGTCCAGCCTGACCGTGAGCTGGACCGCATCGGGCGGCGCAACGCGCTACGACGTCTATCGCGGCGGCTCGCTCGTCGCATCGCCGAGCGGCACTTCGCTCGTGAACACGAGCCTTGCCGCAAGCACGACCTACAGCTACACGGTGCGTGCCTGCAACGCAGCCAATGAATGTTCGGCGCAGTCATCGCCGGTGTCCGGCACGACCAGCGCATCGACGCCGCCGGGCGGTGGCGGCGGAGCAGGGCAGTTCGGTATCGACGGCGCAGGCAAGCTGTATCACGTCGACGAAGGCTGGACCGCGTCGTTCAACTACCTGTGCCTCAACGGCGCGTGTTCGCCTGGAACGCGGAGCAACGGACGCTTCGAACGATCCGTTACCGTGACGGCGGGCGCGAGCTACTCCATCGAATTCAAGGTGCAGGACAACACCGTGGGCCAGTGCCTCACCGGTGCGCAGCCCATCACCTATGTTGCTGGCGGCGCATCGATCGCCAGTTCCTGTGCGTCTCCCGATGTCACGGCGCCGAGCGTGCCCACGGGATTGCAGGCGACCGCGCAGAACGGACACGCCGTGCAGCTCACCTGGACGGCGTCGACCGACGACAAGGGCGTCGCGAAGTACGACGTGTATCGCAACGGCGGTGCGACGGCCGTCGGGTCGCCGACGACGAATTCCTTCGTCAACACCGGACTCAACGAGCAGACCGCCTACACCTATCGCGTTCGCGCGTGCGATGCGGCCGGCAACTGCTCCGCACAGAGTGCGCCAGTGAGCGTGACGACGCCGGTGTTCGTGCCGGACGTCACGGCGCCCTCGGTGCCGGCGGGACTGCAGACGACGGCGGTGAATCCGACGTCCGTCGCGCTCGCCTGGACGGCCTCGACCGACCTCGGCGGCGTGGTCGCGAAGTACGACGTCTATCGCAATGGAACGCTGGCTGCTTCGCCGACGGGCACGACGGCGACGATCGCCGGCCTCAGTTCCGGAGTGACGTACGCCTTCCGCGTGCGCGCCTGTGACGACTCCAGCAATTGCTCGGCGCAATCGGCAGTGCTGAATGTCACGACGCCGGTCGTGCCGATCAATGTCGACACGACGTCCAACTCGTACTCGGATCACAACGTCGGACCGCCGCCGCGCGCGAATCCGCCGGCCGCCTTGCCGACACCCATCAACGGCGTTGCGCCGACGTCGCATGGATTCGCGTTCGACATCAACGGCAGCACGCTGACCTGGCGCTGGGGACCGCAGAACGTGACGGGCGTCGCCGGCTCGGTCCGTACGCCGGGCGACTCCGGGCTCGAGATGCATTGCTCGATGAACGGCAATGCGACCTTCCAGAAAGCGTCGGTGGTCAATGGCACCGCGACCATTCCGTGCACAGGGACGTACACGTACTTCTTCCGCTACCAGCATCCGAACCCGCTCAACAACACGCTCTCTTCGCGCTGGATCTACACCGCGTTGTTCACCACCGCGGGCGCACGCGTGAATCCTGCTGCGTACACACCGTTCGTCGATGGCTCGGCGAACTGGATGCGTCCGCGCCATCCGATCTCGCACGACGGCATCACCGCCGCGGTGATCGACAACCAGAGCAATGCCATCCGCATCCGCGATCTGGATCGTTACACGCTGTGGGTCAATGACTCGCCGGGCAATGTGCAATTGAACTACGCGATTTCCGGCAGCGTGCTGCGGGTGGAGTCGCTGCGCAACGATGCCGGTGCGGTCAATGGCCAGAACTTCTTCGCGGTCGAACAGAACCCCGGCTTCGGCGGGATCTACAGCTACGGCCAGGTGATCCAGTTCGAGATCACTGCGATTGCGGGCCGCGAAAGCGCGCAGACCTACAACGACTTCATGTACTACACGGTCGGTTACGGCTGGGGCAGCTACGGCGATCCGCGTCTGAAGTCGGCCGGCAAGGCGGGCACGACCATGTGGGTGTCGGACACCGGCGCCTACAGTGCGCTGGAACACAACGCCGTGTTCACTCAACCGATGGTCACCGTGCACACGGAAGACCTGATCGACGATTTCCTGGTCGGTCATCACATCTTCCACGGTATCGATCCGAACAAGCGCGGCTCGTCGCTGTTCGACGATCCGGACGTGCGCATCGGCGATCGCAGCTGCGGGTCGTGTCATTTCCGGGATGGTCGCGGATCGGAAGTCATCCAGACCGCCAAGGGTCCGCGTCTGCCGCCGCCGGTGTACGGCGTGAAGCTGCTCGATGTCATGGTGGGACGTCAGGCCGGTTTCACCTGGGACGGTTCGGCGACGACCTTGCGCCAGCAGGTGGAGAACGCGCTGGTCGACGATCATCACGTGCAGGTGTCGGCAGTGCCGGTGCGCGCGGTCGACTTGATGACGTCCTACATCGAGCTGCTCACCGTGCCCAACCGCGATCCGGGTGCGTACGACCAGCCGGGCGTCGCGCAGGGCGATGTGCTGTTCGGGCAGGTGGGCTGCGCGAGCTGCCACACGCCGGTTCAGTACACGAGCAGTTCGGCGCCGACGCATCTGCGCAATCTGGAAATCCGGCCCTACACCGACATGAAGACGTGGAACGTGAACGGCGGCAGCTTCCGCACCGCGCCGCTGTGGGGGCTCGGTCACAACATCGCGTTGCTGCAGAGGAACGGCCGCGCGCTGCGCTTCATGCACGATGGCTCGGCGACTTCTGTGGACGCGGCGGTCCAGAAACATGATGGCGCCGCGGCGACGTCGAGAGCGCAGTACAACGCGCTCAGCGCAACGGATCGGGCCAACATCGTCAAGTTCGTCGAATCGCTGTAAGTCTTCCGAAGCGGCAGGGCCACCGGGCTCTGCCGCTTCCCATCGCGAGGGAACTGCCATGCGTGCGATTGCCATTCTCTGCCGACTGATCGTCTCCCTGAGTTGCTGTGTGCTGCCGGCGATGACGACGGCCGCGGTGTTCCAGCCTCCTGCAGGTCAGCGGCTGCTGATCATCGGTCAGGACACGGGCAGCATCGCGAACTACGTGAGCAGCGTCGGTGTCGTGCCCGCCGGCGTGACCGGCTATACCGGCATCGACACGCTCGCCGGTCTCACGACCAATGCCGATTGGGGCGCAGGGATCAACAATGCAGCGAACCTGGCGAGCACGTATCCGAACAGCGTGGTGGTGCTGGGCATTGCACTGAACGGTCACGCCACGGCGTTCGCGAACGGCGCGTACGACGCCAATCTCGATACGCTGATCAACACCGTGAAGAGCTGGAACCGGCCAGTGCTGCTGCGCTGGGGCTACGAAGTCGAAGGCACCTGGAACGCGCATCCGCCGGCGGACTTCAAGGCCGGGTGGATCAAGGTGTGGAACCGCATTCGCGCGCTGAACGCGCAGAATCACATCGCCATGATCTGGCAGACGGCGACGTACTGCGCGGACGGCATCAGTGTGCAGCAGACGCTGGACTGGTATCCGGGCGATCAGTATGTCGACTGGATGGGCCTGTCCTACTTCACGCCGCAGGACTGCAGCTGGGTCGACGTCAACGACATGATCGCGCTAGCGCGCACGCGCGCGAAGCCGTTGCTGATCGCGGAAGCCGCGCCGCAGCGCTACGACATCGGCGCTCTCACCTACAGCGCGGACGGCGCGTTCGGCTCGAACAAGCAGAGCCGCTCCGCGCAACAGATATGGAACGAATGGTTTGCCACGCTGTTCTCGATCATCGATACGAACGCGGACGTGGTGCGCGGACTCGCTTACATCAATGCCGACTGGGATAGCCAGTGGAAATGGAATCCGACCGACGGCATCGGACCCGTGGAAGGTTACTGGGGCGATTCGCGCGTACAGGCACAGAGTCTGATACGCACGCAATGGCTGGCGCAGATTTCCGGCAATGGCTGGTTAGCCGGCAGCAGTTCGCTGTTCGCGACGCTCGGCTTCGGCTCGGGCGGCAGTGGCGACACGCAGGCGCCGACGGTGCCCGCCAATCTCCAGGTGACGTCGACGACGAGCAGCCAGATCGCATTCGCCTGGAGTGCATCGAGCGACAACGTCGGCATCGCGCGTTACGACGTCTATCACAACGGCGTGCTCGTGGGTTCGCCGCTGGCGACGAACTACGTCGCGACAGGATTGAGTGCGTCGACGACGTATACCTTCACCGTTCGCGCCTGCGACGCTGCCGGCAACTGCTCTGCGCAGAGTACGCCGCTGATCGCAACCACCCAGCAGGGCTCGTCGGCCGCGCAAGGCATCGAAGTAAGCGGTGGTATCGCGACGCTGTATTTCAACGATGCCGGATGGAGCGGCGGCTGGAATTATCTGTGCCTCGGCGAGCACTGCGTGTCGGGCACGAAAGTCGGCGGCCGCTGGCAGCGGACGATCACGGAGCAGACCATCGCGATCGGCGCCAGCTACGCCATCCAGATCAAGATCCAGAATGCGTCGAGCAGCGGCGGGCAATACATCTCGCCGATGACGACCGTGGTGGCAACGGGTGCAGGCGGCGGCGGTGGAACCGATACCACGTCGCCGACGGTTCCCACTGGCCTGCGCACCACGTCAACGACGACCAGCAGCATCGCGCTGGCCTGGAATGCAGCGACCGACAACGTCGCCGTCACGAAGTACGAGGTCTACCGCGCCGGCGTGCGGATCGCCTCGCCGACGGTCACGACGTTTACGGATACGGGTCTCGCGGCGGGCACCACTTACAGCTATTCAGTGCGTGCCTGCGATGCCGCCGGCAACTGCTCTGCGCAGAGTTCAGCGCTCGGTGTCACGACCAATGCATCCGGCGGCGGAGGAAGCGCGCAGGGCATCGAGGTGACTGGCGGCGTCGCGACGTTGTACTTCAACGATGCGGGCTGGAGCGGCGGCTGGAACTATCTGTGCCTGGGCGAGCACTGTGTGTCGGGCACGAAGGTCGGCACCCGCTGGCAGCGCACGATCACGGAACAGTCGATCGTCGTCGGCAGCAGCTATCCGATCCAGATCAAGATCCAGCACTCGGCCGGCAATGGCGGGCAATACATTTCGCCCATGACGACGGTGACGGCGACGTCGGGGAACCAGGGATTGCAACAATTGAGATGAGGCTGAACAGGATGGGGGTTTCTGTAGGTCAGGCTTTAGCCTGACTTCTGAAAAGAGGCCGGCTGAAGCCGGCCCCACAGTCGGAGGAGGGCGCAGGAATCAGGCAACCGTATCCGCCACCAACGGCCGCGACACATCGAACGTCTCGCTGAACTTCCGCTCCCGGTAGGCGAAGCGCCGGAAGTCCGCCGAGCGCCGCGTGCCGGTGAGATCCTGGCAGCACATGCCGACGAAGGCGCCAGTGAAGTTGGCGCTGTCTCCCTTGCCGGCTTCGTCCGACAGCAGGCTCGCATCGA